>JAKSMA010000020.1 GCA_024400895.1 Muribaculaceae bacterium
AGCACCACGCGCACATCACCACGGTAGTCCTTCACGTAGAAGAAATACCCACCATCATGCCAATAGCCGTAGTCATTATGAATCTTATCCAGCACCCCGTGGTTGATATAACCTGGTGGAGTGGACCATTTGCAGGTGCGGAGGTCTGTAATGCAGTTGTGCTTCATATCCAGTCTTATTGTATATTGCAAAAGTAGAAAATAACTCGGATAACCTCCAAATTTTTCACCACTTTTTCCAATCCCAGGAACTTACACATTTCCAGTATTTTACACAACGAAGAAAAAATTTTTTGAATCACCCTCAAAAAACTCAGATAACCCAGCCCCAAAAAAAACGACGCTAAACACACACGCCTCGCCAGCCACAAGTCGTCGGCGACGACTGATTATGCTAAACACCATGCAAGCGAGTGAGCGAAGCGATACGAAGCGCAGCTTGGTGATATAGCCGTCTCCCTCTTATCTGAGGCATCATCCGAAGAAACCTTTTTGGCATTGCCATCGCCTCGCGAATCCGCTATCTTCGCGCCAGAGTTCTTTGGCGTATTGATAGAGAAAAACAGGTGTTTCACTTCCAAACACGAAAACAGCCCCACTTCCGATATAGACCAAAAAATAGGCGGTTTTTGGTCCAAAAGCGAACTAAAAATGGGTGTTTCAGGTGTTTCAGGTGTTTCAAGTGTTCTGGATGTTTCAGATAATTCGACTGAAACATCCAGTCCACTTCCATCATCCACATCCTCGTCCTCGACCTCACACACAAAAACCATTTCGGCATCCAACCCCCATGCTCCACGTGTTGGATGCGAAGATAATCACCCAAAAAAGACATAAGCAAAAGAGTCTACGAAGGATGGCGAGTGGACCGACTCGCACCCCTGTAGACTCTTTGTTATCTAAAAAACCGAAAAGTCGAAAACTCGTTGACTCGTTGTCTCGTTGACTTGTTGTCTTGAAATAAGCCTTATTCCTCGCCGGTTTCTGATTTTTTCATTTCAGAGATGATGTAGTAGGCGCCGGTGAGCACCACTGGGGATGTGAGAGGTGCATCGAGAGCGAGTTCTACACGACCGTTTTCTTCACGTCCTTTGGTGATGCGCACTGGATGGAACACGCATTTGCCATTTTTGCGGGTCATTGTGAAGATGTAGCTACTACCCTCTTCGTCGATAATGCCTTCTGATGGCACCGACGGACTGGTTTGCTGTCCTGAGGCAATCTTGCCCTTTAAATACATACCCGACACGAGGTGGCGACTATCGCCAGTGAAAGAGGCACGCACATGCACAGCCTTGGTTTGAGGATCCACATCCTTGCCTACAGAATACACTTTTGCCTGGATGACGCGAGTGGGGTCGGACTGTGGCGAAAGCGACACCGACTGACCTACAGCCACGCGTGGAAGGTCTTTTTCATACACCATGAAGTCGGCAAACACGTTGTCGGAATTCACGATGCGGAACATGGGCGACTGTGGGTCGGCAAACTGCCCTGTGGACACGAGCACCTCTTCCACCGTGCCGCTGATAGGGCTGGTGACGGTGATTTGTGTGGTGGTTTTGCCGGCTTTCACACTTTCGGGACTGATGCCGAGCATACGGAGTTGCTGACCGATGGTGCTGATTTCGGTGCGGAGCGTGCGTTGCTCCGATTGTGCCTGCTGCAAATCACGGCCTGAGCCTGCATTGCCAGCCACGAGCGTCTTCTGGCGCTGGAGTTCCTGCTCCACAAATGTGAGTCGGTTTACGGCTGTGAGATAGCGTCCTTGCAATTCAATGAGGTCGGGGTGCGAAAGCACTGCCAGCACCTGTCCACGACTCACGCTTTGGCCTTCGTGCACACTGATACTCTTTACATTGGCTCCAACAAATGGGGTGACTTTCGCCACACTTTGGGGCGATGCCTCCACCTGTCCTTTCACTTCGATGCCCGAAGCGAACATATACTGCTCGGGCTGGCCTGTGGTGATGTCCAATTGCTGCACTTGCTTATCGGTGAGCACCACATCCACCATGCCCACTTCTTCCTCCTCTTCTTCGGCCGATGCTTCACTTCCTGTTTGATTGCCACAAGATGAAACGCCAAGAATCATCGCTAACGCTAAAACGGGGGTTATATATTTGCTAATCATAATGAACTATCTATTATTTTTTTGCGTGTTGATTACTTATTGTTGACATAATATTCCAAACGGAAGTGAGCCGAGAGATACTGCGCCACAGCGTCCCAATAGTCGAGTTCCACCTGGGTGGATTCTTTCATATTTTGTACAAACTCCACATACGACGATGCGCCTTCGCGGTAAGCCAGCAAGGCCGCAGCCCTTTGTTCTGCCGCCACAGGGAGTGCAGTTTGGCGATAATAGTCCACACTCTGGTTCCATTTCTTTTCTTCACTGATGAGCGAACGGCGTGCTGCCGAAGTTTCGAGGCGCTGCTGATTGAGGCTTTGCACCGCAATGTCGTGGTTGATTTGCGCTTCCTTGATTTTGCTCTCTTTTGAAGAGAACAGCGGCACACTCACACCCAGACTGAACTGATGATAGCCCAACTTCGAGCCAATCATCTGACTTCCATATTCGGCGAAAAACTTGGGGCGATATTGCGATTTTTCCAATTCGAGTTCGGCTTGGGAGAGTTTGATTTTCTCCTGCGCCAATCGTTCGGAAGGATGAAGACCAAGCACCTCGTCGGAAGCGTGGCACTCAATAGGGAGCACGTCTTCGGGAGCATACTTCACCGAATCGCCAAGCCAGCGGTTGAGGTTTTGCAGCGCTATCTGGTAGTCGATTCGTGCCTGGTCGAGCGACAGGCAGGCTTGCGACGACTGATTCTGTGCCGAAATGAGTTCGAGGCGAGAAGTGGCTTGTGCGCTAAATCTCACCCTTGCCGCACGTTCAAACTCGTGGCAAAGCGAATCGAGGCGTTCATACACCGCTACACGCTTACTTGCCACATAGGCGGTGGCCTAGTCGATACTCACTTCGCGACGCAAATCGGCTTCGGCAAGCGACACTGCTGCACGGCCCACTTGCTCGCGCTGCCCGTGATAGTTGCGGAGTTTGTCGGCGCCAATCAAATCGAAATTCTGGCGCACGGTTATCAAATTCCAAACAGCCTCATTGCCACGGCCAATCTCCTCGCCACCGGTGCTGAATTCTGTTTCGCCAAGGTCCCACTTCGCCTCGCGCGCTGTGGTGGCAGCAGTCACTTCCATTCGGGCTGCCTTGAGCGATGGATAGTATGCCACCGCCATATCCTGTGCCTTCTGGAGCGAAACAGGAGTCTGCGCCTGTGCGCCGAGCGACGCCATCAGGAGCATCGCCACTGTGGCAACCGCCTTTTTCTTGGGGCGGCGGATGCGTTCTTCAAGTGCGTAGAGCAATGGCATCACAAAGAGTGTGAGCAGTGTGGCGCTAAACAAGCCGCCAATCACCACTGTGGCCAATGGGCGTTGCACTTCAGCACCAGCCGATTGCGACACTGCCATTGGCAAGAAACCAAGCATAGCAGCCAACGCCGTCAGCAAGATAGGACGAATGCGTTCGCGTGTGCCTGTGATGATGATGTCGAGTGTATTGGTCATACCTTCGGATTTTAGAGAATTGAAACGATTGATAAGCACGAGACCGTTGAGCACCGCCACACCGAAGAGCACGATAAACCCTACGCCCGCAGAAATTGAGAACGGCATGCCACGCAACCACAGCGAGCACACGCCGCCAATGGTGGCCATTGGCACAGCCACAAATATCATTACACTTTGCGAGAACGACTGCAAAGCGAAGTAAAGCAGCACAAATATGAGGAGCAATGCGATGGGGAGCACGATGAGCAAGCGGTCGCGCGCCTCTTCCAAATTCTGGAATTCGCCGCCATACACCACATGATAGCCCGCCGGGAGCGAAACCTTGGTGCTCATCTGATGCTTGATGTCGTCGACCACCGACTGCACATCGCGCCCACGCACATTCACGCCCACATAGATGCAACGCGATGCGTGCTCACGCGAAATCTGCATTGGCCCTGGTTGATACGATACATCAGCCACCTCGCCAAGCGAGATTTGTTGGCCGTCGGGGGTGTCGATGAGCAGGTTGCGCAAGTCGTCGATATTATGACGATGCTCCTTGGCCAGGCGCACCACCATATCGAAGCGCTTTTCGCCCTCAAACACCACGCCAGCCTTGCCGCCGGCGAATGCTGTGCTCACATATTCGTTGAGTTTGTCGACTTGCAGCCCATAGCGCGCCATTTGTGCACGATTATAGTTCACCGTGATTTGTGGAAGGCCGTCGGTGCGCTCAAGAGCCACATCTTCGGCGCCAGGAATACGGCTAATCACCTTGGTCATCTTTTCGCCGAGCATGCCCAGTGTGTCGAGGTCTTCGCCATAGAGCATCACCGCCACATCTTCACGCACACCGGTGAGCAACTCGTTGAAGCGTAGTTCCACTGGCTGTGAGAACGAGAAGTTGAGGCCGGGAAGTTCGGCTTTCAGCTTTTCCTCCATCTTCTCGATGAGTTCTTCCTTGCTGCTTGCCGAAGTCCACTTACTCATATCCTTTTCAAGAATAATGAAGCTGTCGGTATAGTCGAAGCCCATCGGGTCGGTGGGAATGTCTGCCACACCGATGCGGGCACACACCGTCTGCACTTCGGGGAAATTCGCCTTAATCAGGCGTTCCACTTCCTGCTCGCGCTTGATGGTTTCGGAGAGCGAACTACCGGGGCGAAGGAAGGTCTGCATAGCGATGTCGCCTTCGTCAAGACTCGGGATGAACTCGCCACCCATCTGCGAGAATGTGATGCCTGTGGCCACCAGCATAACCAGCGAAGTGCCCAGCACCAATGCCTTATGGCGCAGAGCAAAACGCAATGCCGGGGTGTAAACTTTCGTAATTTTCCCCATCACCACATCGCTCATGCGCTCCAAAGCGCGTTCTGTGCGAGAGAAGAGGCTATTTTTGTTGGCCAACGGCTTCATCAGCAATGCCGAAGCCACTGGCACATAGGTCAGGCAGAGGATGATAGCGCCCAGCACAGCAAATGCGAATGTGAAAGCCATAGGCTGGAACATCTTGCCACTCACGCCTGTGAGGAACAATATCGGGGTGAACACGATGAGAATGATGAGCTGGCCAAAGAATGCCGAGTGCATCATGGTGGACGCCGACTGTTCGCTGATGCCGTCCATATCTTTGCGGGAAACGGCCGAGGTGGCATTCTTCAAACGGTGTTCCACCTCAAGCACAATGCCTTCCACGATGATAACCGCGCCGTCGACAATGATACCGAAGTCGATAGCGCCAAGGCTCATCAAATTGGCCCAAACGCCAAAAATTCGCATCAATATGAATGCAAACAGCAGCGAAAGCGGAATGACCGACGCCGTGATGATACCGCCACGAAGGCTACCCAAAAGCAGCACAAGCACAAAGATGACGATGAGCGCACCTTCAATGAGGTTGCGACTGATGGTACCGGTGGTGCGTGAAATAAGGTTGGAGCGGTCGAGGAACGGACGGATTTCAAGGTCGGCAGGGAGCGATTCCTGCACTTCCTTGATGCGCTCTTTCACATCGGTCACCACCTTGTCGGAATTGGCGCCTTTGAGCATCAGAATCATGCCACCAACAGCCTCACGCCCGTCTTGCGTGAAAGCGCCGTAGCGCACCTGCTCACCGAAATTCACATCCGATGCCACATCGCCCACAAGCACTGGCACGCCGCCATTTTCCTTCACTACAATCTGACGAATATCGTCCACGCTCTTCACCAAGCCCTCGCCACGAATGAAGTGTGCCATGTGGTTTTTCTCAATGTAGGCGCCGCCGGTGTTCACATTGTTGGCCTTCAGTGCTTCTATCAGTTCGCCCATCGTCACGCCCATCGCATTGAGGCGGTCGGGCTCTACCGATATTTCATACTGCTTAATACTGCCACCGAACGAGTTCACCTCCACCACGCCCGGAATCATGGCCATCTGGCGGCGCACAATCCAATCTTGAATGGTACGCAACTCCTGTGGAGTGTAGCGTGTGGAGTCTTTGGGCACGAGGGTGTACTGGAAAATTTCACCCAATCCCGTGGTGATTGGCCCCATCTCGGGTGAGCCAAAACCTTCAGGAATCTGCTCGCGCACTTCGTCGAGTTTTTCTTGCACGAGCTGTCGGGGCAAATATGTGCCCATATCGTCGGAAAACACCACCGTCACCACCGACAAGCCAAAGCGCGAAACCGAACGAAGGTCTTCCACGCCAGGCAAATTGGCCATCGCCAATTCCACTGGATAGGTGACAAACTGCTCAATGTCGGCAGTAGACAGGTTTTCCGAAACGGTGATTACCTGCACCTGATTGTTAGTGATATCGGGTGTGGAATCGATATTGATGGTGCGCAACGAATACACACCGCCACCTATAATGGCAAGCAGCATGAGCAGCACCACAAACTTATGTTTGATGGAAAAATGAATAATTTTATTAATCATAAATCACTGAATTTAAAAAGATTTTTACGCAGCAAAGGTAATACTGCAAATGTGCAACTGGATTGCAAGTATGCAACCAATGGCAAGATGCCGACATTTTTTCTACAAAAAAGTCTGGCACACATGCACTGACAAGTGACAATGCGATGGAAATAAAGTGATTATGATACAGGAGGAGCACGCAATCCCGCAATGCTGCAACAGGGAGCGAGCACAGCCAACGAGGCTGGGGATTCGTAAGTTACGACTTTTATCGTCGAGGGCTCTGGCACAGAAAAAGTGATGGCCTCGGTCGAGACAGATTGCAGAGCCACATATTTTGAAAAATCTAATTCCGACTTCTCGATTGAGGCGATTTTAGAGCCTTGCACCGGACAGTCGTCGGAGTCGTGTTGGTCGCTTTCGTGTGAAGTGTGTTCGTCGTTCACTTGACCGTCGACTTCGCAACGCTCTTCAGCGAAACAAATCATCGAAAGGTGGTGGTGATGGGGCAAAATGGTGGTTGACAGCACCACAAGCGCCGCCATCAAAACCATCAATATTTTGCGATTTGTTTTCAACTTCGTGCTAAATTACAAAAAAATAGCGAATCCCCCACCATCATCACCAGAAAAATCTCAATAAAAACGGAATCACCATCAATGAACTTTCACTATCTCTTGTGATTATATGCGAAATAATGAGTACCTTTGTTTCTGTAATTCTAAAATGGTAAGGAAATGAAAAAACTTTTTCTAATATTGTCTGTAGTTTTGGCGGCAGGTTGCATAGCAAATGCGCAGGAGAAAACCTACATGAATGTGCGCCAAGCAAATGGAGATAACAAGAGCTATGAAGTGACTGCTGACCTCAAAGTGACATGGGGCGCAAAAACCGAAAAAGAAGAAAATAAGGAAGTAGGACACAGATATGTCGACTTGGGCTTGCCATCCGGACTAAGGTGGGCTGCTTGCAACATCGGAGCAGAAGAGCCTTGGGAATATGGCCACTATTACACTTGGGGCGAGCTGGGGGTGAAAGAAAACTACTCCTTAACCACATATACATACAAAGACAACCCTGAAGTTTTGCCAATGGACAAGGATGTGGCTCACTTGAGTTGGCGAGGCTATTGGCGCATGCCCACACGAGAAGAAGTAAAGGAACTGATGGAAAACTGCACCTGGACTTTCGAGCGAAACTATCATGGAGCCCATGGGTATATAGTGAAAGGTCCAAACGGAAACTCCATTTTCCTTCCGGCAGGTGGACTTCGTAATGGTCTAAATCAGGTTTTGGACAATGAGTATGGATATTTCTGGACATCCAACATTATTCACCAAGCCAATGACAGAGGATGGATTTTGAGATTCGACTATACCTCCTACGACAGACTTGATGAACTTCGCCATTACGGATTGTCGGTTCGTCCAGTTTTTCCAAAACATGATGACGAATAACAAGCTCTATTAGCAGAGGGAATGATGGCGAAGAGATTGTTATTTGCCACTACTATTTCTTGCGATGCACAACTGCCACAATCACAATGATGATGAAGGTGACGAGCTCGGTGGCTGGCAAGGCTAACCACAAGCCGGGCGCTCCAAGAAACGATGGCAATACCAAGAAACTCGGTATCATAAACAGATAGCCGCGCAAAAATGTGTAGGAATTCGACTTGTTGGTCTGTTCCACGCTCTGGTAGTAGCCGATAGCGGCAAGATTTAGGCACGAAAACAGGAATGTGATGCTGAAAAATGGCAAGCCTTCACAGCAGATTTCCCAAGCCTTGCAGGTTGTGTCGAGAAATATGGTGCTCACCAGTTCGGCGCCAAGCCACATGAACAGCAAACCCGCCACGCCTATAATCAAGGCGGTGCGCAGTGCGAGGGAGCTTGCTTCGCGTTCTCGCGCATGATTACCCACACCATAGGCAAAACTGATGATGGGTTGGGCGCTTTGCACCACGGCATTGCCAAACATGAATGCGATAGGCAAGCAATAGCATCCCACTGAGAATGCAGCCACGCCGTCTTCGCCCAAATAATTGAGAAACTGGTAGTTGCCCACAATAAAGAGCAATGCCATGGCCAACTCGCCCAATAGTGCGGAGAAACCCAATTTCATCTGGTGGAACACATTTTTCAGGAAATTGTCGAAACCACGAAGCGATATCTTCAAGCGGCAGAACGACACCACCCGGCTAAACCATAGCATATACACCAGGGCACCAATGGCGCTTACGGAGTAGCTGACAGCAGTGGCTATGGCGGCACCTTCCACACCCATTTTGAATTCAAAAATCAAGAGCCAGTCGAGCACAATATTCACCAGCGTGACCAGCACATTCAGAAACGAGGCAAACTTTGGCGAGCCGTCGATGCGTACCAAAAACATGCCCACTTGCGCAAGAATCGACAATGGCAGCACCAACGCTATCCAGAACATGTAGTCGCAAGCCACGGGCACCAAGTGGTCGGTGGCGCCAAAGATGCGACAGGTTTGAGGCATAAAGGCAAGAATGAGCGCTGCGAAAAACACACCCATCCCCATGCCGGCAACCACCGCTTGTGTAGCATTGATGCGCGCCATCTTGTATTGCTCACGCGCCAACTTGAGCGAAACCACCACACTGCTACCGATACCAAACATCAGCCCAATACCAGTAAGCACCATGAACAGCGGCGCCACAATGTTGACGGCAGCAAGTCCAACAGCACCCACACCATGCCCCACGAAAGCGCCGTCGGTCATGTTCAGCACCACCAGCGACACCATACCCACAATTGTTGGAAAAAACATTTTCCCAAACAATCGCTTCACAGGGGCGTTAGCAAAATCCATGTCATTTTTCGACATCATACGCATTAATTAGTTTTCACTTGCATTTCTGCACTGCAAAGATACTCACTCTTTCTCTTCCCCACAAATTAGGAAGATAAATTAGATGACCGAAAAATATCTTCCGATGCCTGAAGTCAATATTTCACGGTCATTTTCACACCTCGGAGGGCATCGACACACCAAGTGCCGTCCCAACTTTTATAGGGTTTCAGACGTCGACCTTTCTGAACAATGCGCTTGGGCCGCTTGTCGAAGGTGTAGGTCGCCATCTTGGAGAGTCCTTTCTGGTAGGCAGTGACTTCGGCAAAAGTGGCAATCCAAAGTTGCCCAGTGTCGGCAAGCGCTTTTGCGTGTTGAAGATGTAGCCAAAGCGCTTCGGGATTGCTAAAATGATCCCAACCGTGGGTAATGCCATGAATCATTGCCACAGCCCAACGGCCGCCATCCATCTCGTCTTTCAGCCATGCATCAATAGTGGCAGCATCCATGCCTCCTCCAATGCCTTTCTCATAAGTTCTGGCACCTGTGATGCCCTTATGAGCGAGCACTTGAGCGATAATTTCGTCGTTTCGTCCGTTGCCTGGAAAACAGAAGCTCACAGGATGCACGCCCACATGGCGAAAGATGGCACTGTCGTTCATCTCCATTTCGCGCTCGCGCTCAGCGGCAGTGATTTCATTCAATGCGGTGTGGGTGTAGCCATGGCTGGCAATTTCATGCCCGTGCACCGCCATTTCTTTCACATTGGTCCAAGTCATGGGCTGGTGGTCGGCCATCGGCTTTTTAATATCGATGTTATTGGCAATTATCCAGAAAGTGCCTTTAATGCCCAATGTATCAAGGTGTGGCAGCACCATGGTGTAGTGTTCTATGAGTCCGTCGTCGAAGGTGTACGACACAGCCGCGCGGGCATTGCCCTTATATGGGGCAAGTTGCTGTGCCTTGACTTGCACACCCATCAGCACAAAAAGTATAGTAATAAGTTTGATTCGTTTCATCACCTATTTGTTAGATGCCATTTTGAAATAATGGGATAAAGATACCAAAAAAAAAAACGTCAACGACATATATTTTGTAAAAAATGGTTTAGTCATAAAAAGTGAAATATTGAACGAAAATTGCTATCTTTGCATAAATAATATTTCCTACACGCACATGACATTTCAACAAAATATCCGTTCATCGGTATTGGCAGGCATATGCATCGGCATAGCGGGATTTGGCTACCTTGCCGACGAGAAAGGAATCGTAGGTGCCGTGCTCTTTGCTTTCGGTCTTCTCACCGTAGTGAATTATGGGCTGAAACTCTACACTGGCACTGCAGGATTTATCAAAAAAGGCGAAGTGGGCCAGTTGTTTTTAATCTTGGGTGGCAACATCGTGGGTTGCCTGCTGGTGGCATTGATGCTGCGATGCAGCCCTATGAATCTGCAAGAAATCGCACAAAAGATTCTTGAAGGACGCTTGGCTGTAGGCCCGCTGAAAGGCGGAGTGCTGGCTATCGGATGCGGTTTCATCATGACCACTGCCGTGACATTCGCCCGACAAGGCAACTTCCTGCCACTGCTGTTCGGTGTGCCGCTGTTTATCTTGTGCGGATTCCCCCACTGCGTGGCCGACGCATTCTATTATCTTTGTGTGCCTGTCGACTTTCTCGCAGAGAACTGCTTGAGCGTATTGGGCTTCTACGCAGCTATCGTGGTGGGCAATTTCATAGGATGCAACCTGTATCGCCTCATTTGGAAAGACTGATATAATAACTATAAACACAACACAAAATGGAAGCAAAACAACAAGTATTAGACACTATGAAGCAAGCCGGCCAACCATTGAACGCTGGCAAAATCGCAGAACTCAGCGGACTCGACCGCAAAGAAGTGGACAAGGCTATGAAGGAACTCAAGGCAGAAGGCGCTATCGTTTCGCAAGTGCGCTGCAAATGGGAACCTGCAAAGTAAGTAGCAACAAATCCTAAAACGAATCAACCCTTACCTTTCGCGGCAATTCCTAATGCGGAGCCAGCAACGAGGCAAGGGTTTTCTAATATATCAGTATATGAATCGACGAATTTTCATCACTGGCGGTGCGCACGGCATCGGAAGAGCCATCGTGGAAGCGTTTGGCAACAATGGCGAGCAGGTGGCATTCTGCGACATCAACGCCACACTCGGAGCCGAGGTTGCCAAAAACACTGGAGCCATTTTCTATGAAGTGGATGTAACCGACCAACACCAGCTTGAGCACTGCATGGAACGGCTTTTCGCGCTTTGGGCCGACATTGATGTGGTGGTGAACAATGTGGGCGTGGGCAATTTCAAGCCTATCACCGAAGTGAGTGTGGAGGATTTCGACAAGGTCATCAACACCAATCTTCGCTCGGCATTTATCACTTCACGCATGCTGGCACGCCACCGTCACGCCAATGGCAACCACGCCTACGGCCGCATCATCAACATGTGCTCTTCTCGCTATCTGATGAGTGAAGCCGGCACCGAAAGCTACAGTGCTTCAAAAGGCGGAATCTACTCGCTTACCCACGCACTGTCGATTTCACTGGCACCGATGCACATCACCGTCAATGCCGTTGCTCCCGGCTGGATTCATGTGAACGACGACGAAATCCTGCGCCCAGAAGACCACGATTTCCACCCAAGCGGGCGTGTGGGAAAAGCCGACGACATCGCGCGAATGGTGCAATTCCTCTGTCAAGAAGACAACGATTTCATCAATGGGCAAACAATTACCGTCGACGGTGGCGTAACCCGTAAAATGATTTATCCAGAATAAGATATGCGCATCACTTCGCTCATAGAAAACACAAGCCTCTGCGGATTTCCTACAGAACATGGATTGAGCCTCTATATCGAGTTGAACGATGGCACTCGAGTGCTTTTCGACATGGGACAAGGCACACTCTTTGCCCAAAATGCCCTTCGCCTCGGGCTGAATATCGCCGATGTGGATGTCGCCATCGTTTCGCACGGACATTACGACCATGGCGGTGGCTTGGAGCATTTCCTCACCCTCAACACGAAAGCAAAGGTTTTCATCCACGAGCAAGCATTTGAAAGCCACTACTCGCTTCGCGAAAACGGGCTACATTTCATTGGCATCAATCCCGAACTTAAAGCGAACAAGCGCATCACCCTCTGCAGCGGCACCGTGGATTTAGGACACGGATTGACGCTGTTTTCTGGAGTGAATGGCACTTGCTGTCTGCCCAAAGGCAATCGCCTGCTCTATGGCGCAGCTCGCACTCACGACCGCTTTGAGCACGAACAAAACCTCATCGTCAAAGAGGGCGAAAGCATGGTGCTGGTGGCAGGTTGTGCACACTGCGGCATCGTCAATATTCTCGACCACGCAGAACAAATGTTGCACATGCGCCCCACCTATTTGCTGGCGGGAATGCATTTGGTAAAGAGTGGTTTAAGCGAAGAAGAAGAGAACGCATTTATCGGCGAACTTTCACAGCATCTCCTCAAAAGGAAATGGTGCCAATTCCACACGATGCACTGCACAGGCACCGACCAATTCTCAAAATTAAAGTGCATTATGGGCAAACAAATCAATTACCTCTCCTGCGGAGAGTCCATCACCATTCAGTCCAAATGAATATCACCTACATTTTCCATAGCGGTTTCGTAATTGAAGGAGAGCACTGCATCGCCGTGTTCGACTATTGGCTTGACCCAGCCAATGTAATGCCCAATATGCTGGGTAAGGGCAAACATGTGTATGTGTTTTCAAGCCATTTTCACGAAGACCACTACACCAGCGCCATCCTGCAATGGAAAGAGCAATACCCCACCACACCTATCACCTACATCCTTTCACGTGACATCTTGAAACGCCACCGTGCCAACTGGGACGATGCAGATGTATGGATGGCCAAAGGTGCACAATGGAGCGACAACCACATCAAGGTCCGGGCCACAGGCAGCAACGACAGCGGCGTGTCGTGGATAGTGGAAATGGAAGGCAAACGCATTTTTCACGCCGGCGACCTCAACAACTGGTATGCACGATTCCTCACCGACGACTTCCAAGGTGGCACCATTTTCAGCCAGGAATTTGGAGAAATCGACCCGCTCGCAGACGAGAAGCGCTATTTAGGCGAACTGACAGACATCCTGAAAATCAGCAACCGATTCGACATCGCCATGTTTCCCATCGATGGGCGCATCGGCAACGGATACACCCGTGGTGGACGACAATTCATCGACCGATTCAGTGTCGGTCTTTTCGTGCCCATGCACTTCGTGGTAAGCGGCTTTGAAAGCGCCTGGCGCATGAAAGAGTTCACCGACGAAAAGCACATCCCATTCTGGAGCATCACCCACGAAGGCGCCACCACCAAAGTTTAAACAGAAAAACTACCCGCTATCCCTGATGGAACATTACCCTAAACGATACGCTTTTTGACGTGTACACGCTTTCCAGGCGTGCCTCTTCAGCCACAAGAGCGGTGGGGATTAGCATCAAGAAGTTAAATGGTGGTGAGGTATAGCAGTGCGGCTATTTGGAGAACGAGGACAAGCGGGATGGTGATGGTGAATTTTTGCTTTTGCGTTTTATGACGGAATGCTCTCATGCCGAGTAAAGCCCCCACGCTGCCGCCGGCTATTGCCATTAGCAACAGTGTGGCCTCGCTGATGCGCCACCGGTTGTGCTTGGCCTTATATTTATCAATGCCATAAGCCACAAAGGCCACAACATTCAGCACCGCCAAATATATTACCACAAATTTCAACAACATCACATTAATTTCCTAATATGTCCAATTCTTTTATTTGAATATCCATTGCTACATTTTAATTGTGCATTAAGACGATGCAAAGACAAAGAAAACATTGCAATAACCACATGGCTCATTTTTGCGTGACTATCTATCTACAACACAGAACTAAAGGGAGACATTAATGATTCGGTTCATGTCATCTGTAAGCATTATGGTGTCACTTGCGTTGATTTGCATGACATCGACAAGCAAAAGTCACACCCATCTATTAAGGGCATGACTTCAATAGCCGAACAAGTAGTTAACGCACTAAAAACGCTACGTAGCAAATAAAAATATCCTAAATTCTCACATTATTATAAAATCATAGATACTGCTCTTAATAGTTTTCAATGTTCTTGGATGCTTAAATCTATGTACTTGCCGTGGTCGAAACTTATGTGCTCGTTATGGAATACATAACCCAATTGATTGGACAGGCATGTGGTTTGACCGATTACTTTGTCCACGTTGTAATGAGAGTGCCCAAATATCCAAAAGTCGATATCTGAGTCTTTGATATAGTCTTTCAATTCTACTGTGAAAGCTCCATTGGCAAGACTGCCCTCAAATTTAGGACACTGCATCAAGAATGATGGTACATGGTGTGTGACAACGATTATGTTCTTGGCTGTACTGTCTTGAACTGACTTCTTGATGAACTCTAAACAGCGACCATGCTCTCTGTTAAAATCAGCGAATGCAAGCAACTCGCCATTGTAAAGAATCCTGCGGAAGTCGCTGATGACTTGCTCAGTATAGTAGGCTTCTTTCAGAGGTATATTTGACCACAGAGTAGATATGATGAAGTCGGTGTCTTCTATGTGCACTACGGCGTTGTAGTAGCTGTGCACATTGTGCCGGATCTCCAGGCAGTAGCCATCTTGGAGTGTTGCGATGTCGAAACACTTGTAGAACTCATGGTTGCCCATACAGCAAATGACCTGTTTGTAGTTTTCGGAAGCCCAATCCCAGAATGGATGCTTGGTATAGTTTTCGTCACCAAGATAGCCGATATCACCTGCAAGAACAAGTACATCGCCTGTAACCTTTAGAGGATACTCCTTGAGATACCGCCAATTTTCGGCAAACTCAAGGTGAAGGTCTGATGCATATTGTATTTTCATGAGCGTGGAATAAAGAGTTCGTTAAGTTGGTCTAACAATGCATCAATAAAGTCTTCGCTTTGGTCAAGAGACTTTGCCAAAGGAGAGGCAAGTTCATTCCAGTCATTTCTGATTGCTGTAACGAAGTCTTTTATACAACCTGCAATAGACGTTGGTGCAGATATAAATTCATCGGGAGATAGCAGGACTACATTCTTGAGTACGTCTGAACGATGCTTCTTGATGTCTTTTGTATTGACATGTTTACCATCTGCCTTATCTTGCACTAAGTTCAGGTATGCACGAGCCTTCAAGGCTATAAGTGCAGTTGAATCAGCGTGGCGGATGCCATCAGTCAATCGGCTATGCTCAATGGTGAAATGATAATAGTCATCGTCCAAAATAATTGCACTCAGACTTGAAACGTCTTCTCCTATAGGCAAAGGTTCAATGACCAATCCTTTTGGCTCGCCCAAAACATCCGGGTGACGTGAGAGCAACTCTATCATTTCTGGATAGCCAGGTTTGCCATCCACAAACCGATAGAGTTCGTATTTGACAGTTTCTTCTTTTGTGTGGCACTTTTCTGGACGATAACCGGCTTCTCGAATGAATTGCCAGAATCGTTCACCATATCCAGGGCTCATCTTCTCGACGATGACAATCATGTCAATGTCGTGTGTTGCACGTGGCTTTACCGCTGTGCCTTTCATTGTGATGTCACAAGCTGTGCCACCGATGATTACATAGTTATCCGAGTACGCCTCAAATGCTTCCTTGAATTTATCTAATCCTTCCATTCTATTTCATTTATTATTCTTAATAATTCGCCTTCAACTCGGGCGTCAGAGTCTTCTCGCAAGTTGATTGCGAGAGAAAGTTTGTCTACCCATTCTGAGGTTGAGCCTGAAAATGATACCACAGGATATTTCCATACCTCAATCATGACTTTGCCGTCAAACTCATTCATGTTGAGCAGAGCCTTATTGTCAATCAACCTTTGCAATTCTTTCTTGCTCATCATGACCATCCTGTTGTCATCAGGATTCAACCAACTATAATGGGAAAGAGCATTGATGCTACAATTTGGGTATTTGGTATCGGATTTTAAAGCATCGCAATATAACCGTTTCTCTACAGGGTCAACCAGATATCCCTGTGCTTTGTCCCACAAGTTGCGACCTTTGGCAAGAAAGTGTACAATCTTGCTTTTGGAACCATTTGAAACCTTCTGACACAAGTTCAGATCTTCTAGACAGGTCAGCCCCAAAGTGATACTACCATACGAATATGGCAGTTTACCAATCATTTCTCTTGCTGATAACCCTTCGAGGCTTTCGACTTGCAGATGGTATAATAACATGTATTGTGCCACTAGTGACAAGCGTTTTGCGGGTCGAGTCTTACGCATTCTCTCGTTGGCTACCAATGTGGGTAAGAAAGCAAATTTATCACCCATAACAAAATAAACATTCTTGTCAATGAGTCTCTGCCGTTCGTAAGAAGGACCAGACGAAAGGATAAATACGACAGGCATTCCGAATATCGTCTGCATACGGTCAGCGGTGATGGAACATTCGCGAGGAGTTGGGTTATTCTTCTTCGGCTTAAGAAAAAGCAGATTCATCCCATAGAATTCACCATCATAAAAGAAGAATGTCAACGATTCTCCGATATTTATGCCCTTCAACTGCGCTTTGGTGCGCTGCCGAAGAGGAATACTTCTTCCTAATATGCTTACTTCTTTCATTTGAATATCTGTTGCAACATTTTAATTATATATTAAAACGATGCAAATATAACACAAATATCTCTATTATCAGTATGTTAAATGTAAAAAAATCGTATTAAACGCAAAATTACTTCTCTTTGTTACCCAATATTGACTTTAATGGTCCTTTTAACGATGGGATTGTTGCCATATCGTATTGTATATACAGTGAGGTTTTCTCAGAACCTGAAGAATTGGCAATTATGGGAATTAAGTTTTTGGTTTGATGACCATCAATGTTCCATTAGGAGTCTTTTC
>JAKSMA010000200.1 GCA_024400895.1 Muribaculaceae bacterium
CAGCATAGTCGAAATCTTCCGCTTCGGCAATGCGAAGCACTTCCTTGCCTTCTACATCAGTAAGGAATTCGCCTTTTTCGTTGAGAAGTTTCAAAGCATTCCATTGCTTTGGATTGTGAGAAGCGGTGATGATGATACCACCACAGGCATTTTCCCAAACCACAGCCAATTCGGTGGTAGGAGTTGTTGCGAGTCCGATGTTTACAACATCGAATCCCATGCCTTCGAGGGTGCCAACCACAACATTCAGCACCATTTCACCCGAAAGGCGAGCGTCGCGACCCACCACGATTTTATTTGACGAGAGTGCGGTGGTGCGGCGAATAAAAGTCGCATAAGCGCTGGTAAACTTCACAATATCAAGTGGAGAGAGGCCATCACCCGCTCTGCCGCCAATAGTGCCACGTATACCAGAGATTGATTTAATAAGTGACATAAAATGTATTAAAAAAGTTAAGTTAGTTTATTGTGAGAATATTCAAGTAAATATTGCTTCGTTCCTAATTTTGAAAACCTCTGATTTCCCAATTCGTAGCCTTATTCATCTATACATGCAAATCTCCCCATTTCAAATAGTTGTTTCACAAAGATTACACTTTGCTTGGGAAATATCGCAAGTGATACATGAACGGAACCACATAACTGATTTCATCGGTGCGACCATATTGCGACTTCACAATCAGGTTCACTTCACAGTCGATACCAAGATAGTTGAGAGGCATTTGAATAACAAGTCCCCATTCAGCCGATCCCTGACGAGTGAAATCGTTGAATTGGAATGAAGTTGTGGCCGTACTCATGTCATCGGCATTACCACCTGCTGGCGACCAGAATTTATCCTTGGTGTACCAGTCGTTGATGTTGTAACGAGTGTAGCGGAAGTAGATGGTCTGTGATGTGCGAGCCTTGTTGTTTTTGAAATCACCAGCTCTAAGCACCTGCATATACACATTGCCGTCGGGATCAAGTTTGTAGAATGGAGCGTCTGCACCCACTTCAAAAACAGAATCGGCTGGCACTTCCTCCAATCGAAAATTGCAAAGGAATGCATTGCAGGCCTGTCGCTCGTCGCTGAGCAATTCAGCATAACTGCGGTTTTTATCGCACGACACAAAACTCATGGCTGCCACCATAATACCGAGCACGAAAAGTATCTTTTTTGTATTCATATCTTGTTTTGAAATATATTTATCGTTTACTTATTTTTTAGTTTCCATAATCGGCAAGCACTCTGTGAAACACCTCTACGGCCTCTTCCATCGTGCCTTTGAAATCGCCTCCGGCAGCATTCTTGTGACCGCCGCCGCCAAAGTAGCGTGAGCAAATTTCACTCACGGAGAAATCGCCTTCGGACCGACACGCCACGTTAATCTGGTCGGCGTCTTCACGCAAAAACATCACCCATTGCACCTCGGGAGCACACAATGGCTTGTCTACCAATCCCTCAGTGTCGCCTTCGCGATAGTTGAACCGCTCAAGTTCTTCGCGTGTAAGCGTAATCAATGCGGCGCCCGCTTCCGGGAAAACCTGCATCTTCTCGCTCAAGGCATAGCCCTGCAAACGAAGGCTGTCGGCGCTGAAGGTGTTCATCGCCATATTATAGAGCCACTGCTTATTGATGCGATACGACACCAGATGGGCCACGATTTCGTAGATTTCCGGATAGTCGCTGCTGTAGGTAAAATTACCGGTGTCGGTCATCATTCCCACATAGAGGCACTGGGCCACCTCTGTGTCGACATAGCGCAAAAGCGCCATTTGCATGAGGGTGCGATACACCACTTCGCAAGTCGACGACAAGTGAGGGAACGAAATCTTTACGTCAAACACGTTGTCGGGATTGAGGTGATGGTCGATGAGCACACGGGGTGCATTGCTCATTTCTATCACTTCTCCCAATTTGTCGATGCGCTTGAGCGTATTGAAATCGAGGCAGAAAATAAGGTCGGCATTGCGAACCAGGAATCGGCCTCGGAGTTGAGCCATCGTATAAACCACCACGTCGCGTACAGAAGGGATAAACATCAATGCGCGTGGCACTTGGTCGGGCACCACCACATGAGCATCTTTGCCCATATTGCGCAACACGCGGCACAAACCCAGCGTGCTGCCCAATGCGTCGCCGTCGGGCGACAAGTGGCAAGTAATCACAATGTGGCGAGCATTCTTCAGCAGTTGCTTCAGCTGCTCTATCACACGACTGTCTATAATTGGTTCAATCATTTAGCGGTAATTATCACTTTAAACAACAAAATTAATGCTAACAAACGGCATTACCAAAAATTTAAAGAAAAATCACATCTCATTAACTTTTTTACGCATCACCTTTCGCCAAGAATACGCAAAAATTCGTCTTCAAAGTTTGGAGTTAGCACGCCTGTACCTATTGCGGTCTTCACTTCTTCCACAGTCCAAAAGCGGCCTTCGTCCACTTCGGAGGGGTCGAAGTCGAACGACTCGCGGTCGGTCACGGTGTAGTAGGTGTGCACCATTTCGCGCTCCACTTCGCTGTCGAAGATGTAACTGAACAGATGTTTCGGCTCATAGCCGGTGAAGCCGAGCTCTTCACGAGTTTCACGCTCGAGTGCTTCTTCCACCGTTTCACCATAGTCCATGTGGCCTCCCACTGCGGTGTCCCATTTTCCTGGCTGTATGAATTTGTGGGCCGAACGCTTCTGCAGGTAGATTTCACCTTTGTCGTTGAGCACATGCAGATGCACCACCGGATGCAGCAAGCGTGTGCCCGAATGGCATTCCTTGCGTGTGGCTTTGCCCACTACATTGCCTTTTTCGTCCACGATGGGAAATATCTCTTTTTCCGACAAGTCGGCGGCTAATGTTTCGTTCATGAGTTCTGAGTTTTAAAATTCTTCTTGATGGCGTCGCGCAATTTTGCGGGTGTGAGATCGGCGGGATATTCGGCGAATGGCAGTGCTGTGTGGCATCCGTTCTGCCATTCACTGCAGCCAAATGCCGCTCTGCCTTTCATCATGTGTCCCTTGCCGCAAACAGGGCAAAGCACTTGCTCAAATTTGGTGACACGCGTGGCGCGCTCTTTCTTTTTCTTGGGTTCGCCAGCGGCTGCCCCACCCTTTGTGGGTGCCTTTGGCTTATCTTGTTCAACGATGATGTTGGTGCCACTGTTGTCGCGAAGCACGGTGAGCACTATCTCGTTGACCATCACTTTCAATTCGTCGATAAATTGCTGTGCGCTGAATTCGCCGCGCTCTATCTTGCGCAACTTGTTTTCCCACAGGCCTGTCAACTTTGCGCTCTTGAGCAACTCGTCCTTGATGGTGTCGATGAGTTGGCAGCCGGCTGCAGTAGCCACCAGACTTTTGCGCTCTTTGGTGATGTAGCGGCGGCGAAGCAGGGTTTCGATGATGGCGGCGCGTGTCGAAGGGCGGCCGATACCGTTTTCCTTCATGGCATCGCGAAGCTCTTCGTCGTCGACAAACTTTCCTGCGGTTTCCATCGCGCGCACCAGCGTACCTTCGCTGTACATTTTTGGTGGCGGGGTGGCTTTTTTCAAAAGCGATGGCTCGTGTGGGCCACTCTCTCCTACCACGAATTCTGGCATAATGCCGTTGTCGTCAGACTCTTTGCCTTCAGCATTTTGCGCCTGTTCCTTATTATAGATGGCACGCCAGCCGTCTTTTAGTATCTGCTTGCCTGTGGCCTTGAATTCAAACTGGTTGATTTTCGCCATCACGGTGGTGGTGGCAAATTCACATTCTGGATAAAAGGCTGCAATAAAACGCTTTGCAATGAGGTCGTAGACCAGTTTCTCCTCGCGAGTGAGCATCACTCGGCGTGGGTCCACATTTGTGGGTATGATGGCATGGTGGTCGGTTACCTTTGAGTTGTCGAACACCTTTTTGCTTTTCTTGATGGGGCCTTGGAGCACCGGTGCCGTGAGATGGGCGTACGGCGTCATGGCCTGCATAATGCCGGGTATTTTGGGATAGATGTCGTCGCTCAGGAAGGTGGTGTCGACACGCGGATATGTGGTCACTTTCTTTTCATAAAGCGACTGGATGTTGCGCAATGTCATATCGGCACTATAGGAAAATTTCTTGTTGCACTCCACTTGCAGGCTGGTGAGGTCGAACA
>JAKSMA010000201.1 GCA_024400895.1 Muribaculaceae bacterium
TGGCGAGCGCTGGGGGCTTTCTTTGGGATGAGTTTTCAAGATGCGCGCACTTTTTAGGATAATCAGCCGTTTCCAATGACTATTTGCGGCTTGCAATAGTTTCCATCTATACAATATTGTATGTTTGTTGGTGACTTTGAGCAATTACTCTATCGGCAAGACTGAAGTGACTCAAGAGCTGTGGAAGGCCGTGATGGGCGACACCCCCAGTAATTTCTCGGGCGAAAACTTACCTGTAGAAAAAGTCTCTTGGGACGACTGCCAAACTTTTATCTCAAAGCTCAACGCCCTGACCGGCCAGACTTTCCGCCTGCCCACCGAAGCGGAATGGGAGTATGCTGCCCGCGGTGGCAATAAGAGCCGCGGCTACAAGTACAGTGGCAGTAATAGCATTGACGATGTGGCATGGCACAGTGGCAACAGTGGAAGCAAGACCCACCCCGTTGGCACCAAGGCTCCCAACGAACTTGGCATCTACGACATGAGCGGCAATGTGTGGGAATGGTGCAGCGACTGGTATGGCAGTTATAGCAGCGCCTCACAGACTAATCCTAAAGGTCCTACAAGTGGGTCAAGCCGCGTGTTCCGTGGCGGTAGCTGGATCTACAACGGCGCGGGGAGTTGCCGTGTGTCGTCCCGTGACGGTGTCAGCCCGGGCATTCGCCCCATCAGCCTTGGCGTCCGGCTCGCTTTCTAAGTTTGCACCATTTCCTTAACTTATTCGACAGTAATTTATCATACCGTTTCCGGCTTGGTTTAGTTCTAAGCCTTATGGGAGCAGCTCTGTGCCATGGGTAGCGGGAAGCGAGGGACGAGCCCCGCAACCAATGGCTCAGTGCAGAAAAATAGAACACCACATAGCAAAGGGAGGCAATGCTACAACAAGGCACCGCCTCCTGTGTTTTTATTTGTGGGAAGCTATGCGAATACTTGAAATTACAGAATTGCAATTTTTAGATTGTAAGTAGAGGTTTTTGTGTTCAGGCTGGAGGTCTGTACTTCGCAGATCGCTTGCAAAAGTGCAAGTGTCTGGAAATCTTTGTGCTTGTGGGTACTGGCTTTCAACCATAACATGGGTCAGAGGAAAAAAGATGGGGAAGAATCACAAAAACCGAGAAAAACCCCTCACGTAGGATGGGTGCTGAAGCACCTGGCGGTATGAGCGCATAATTTTCCCTGTGAGCAAGCTCCCAGTAAAATCTCGCACTCATCCCACCACCTTCCTTACGGAAGGCCACCACCCTCCGCAAGGCGATAAAAAAGATATAAACATTTCAATACTACCATCCCTCAATGCCTTTGGCAAGTTAAACTCGCTCCCCCATAAAACTCGCAAACCTGTTCAGCCAGAACATGGTACCTCTTTGCAATATAAATCCTCCAGTGGCATGGGCGCCACTGGAGGATTTTGTATTTGGTGATTCTTGTTTGCCTTCTTGGTTTATAGGGCGAGAATCATGTTGATGAGCAGGGTTGCGTCGGTCACGTCGAGGGTGCCGTTACCATCGATGTCGGCGTTCTTGGCATTGAATGGGGAAGATGTGGAGCCGAGGATGTGGTTGATGAGAACTGTTACGTCGGTTACGTCGACCAGACCATCTTCGTTTACATCGCCAAGCAAACCATTCTTTTTTACGAGGGTTACGAATACTTTGTTCGACCAGCTGGATTCGCGCCCGTCGGTAAATACGGCCTTCACCTTGTAGCTGAATGTGCCGCCAGAGAGCAAGTTCTTTACGATGTAGCTCTTGTCGGTAATGCCAGTGATGGTGCGAGTGATTTCGTTGCCAGTTTCTACTGGTGCTTTCGCAATCATCTTGTCAGCGTCTGTTGCGTCGCCTGCATAAATCTTGATATTGCCGAAGCAAGGGAAGTTGTCAACATAGATGGTGAGTTGCTCGCCATCAATGCCTTGGCATGGAAGTTTGAATCTGTAGGTTACATCTGAGTCAGATGTGAAACTGTAGATTTCAGAATCTTCATCATTTAACGATACTTGGAAACGGGCAGGGTTGTAATAACTTGAGAAATATCTACCAGTTATTTCCACAGTCACTTCGCTGAATCCTGTGAGGTCGTAGGGTTTAGTGGTGAGTGAATATCCTGGCATAATATGTTCTTCGTCGACATAGAGTGGGTTTTCAGCAGACCAGCCATTAGGCAAATATTGTGAAGCGTATGTGTACACATTCACCATAGAATTGTTTTGTACCACTCTTGAGAGATGGCTGAAGTCGGCATTTTCAAGAAGTTTATATTCGCCTTGTTGATTCACTTCCAATGTGTAGCTTTTCACCAAGGATTCGTCGCCAGGATAAGTCCATTCTGCCTTGAATTCAGTGAGGTCGATAGCGTCTTCGTTGGCAGGCAGCAATTCTGGAACTCTGTTTTCCTGTCCTTTCATGAACCAAAGCGATACAGTTCCGTCGCTATTTTTCTTAATCTCGGTCACAGGCTTGCCGAGATAGCCTGCATTGCCAGTGATGTTGCCACTTGCAGTCATATAGAGTTTTGCTGCAGGAGTGCTGGTGTCGGTAAAGTCGCTTTTTCCGTTGCCCCAAAGGTCGCCCGACTCGTTGCTGCGGCTCAGAGTATTGTCGGCTGGTGCAATGGTCATCAACTGCACAGATTCATTGTTCACTGTGTTGTTTTGCCAACGTGCTTTTGAGTATGTGACGTGTGAAATGAGCAAACCGTCATTGGCGATGTCGGAGTCCCATCTTTGTCGGCGACGGTTTTCCAGAATGTAGAATTCATTTGGGTTCAGGTCGCTGACGATTTTGATGGCTTGGTCGGTGGCTTCACTACCTTGGTTCATGGCTTGAAGCGTGTATTGCGTATTTGGCTCAGGCTCAATCAAAGTGAGCCATCCGAAATAGTTCTTTTCGTATGCACTGTAGCCAACGGGCACGTCGCCATCTCCATTGTAGCAGCCAGAGCACATAAGGCTCCAGTAGCCCATGCCGTAATAGCCATAGTTGTAGGTGGTTTCGTAGAAGTCGGGCAAACCGAGAGCGTGCGAGAATTCGTGCACAAATGTGCCGATACCGTCGAGATTGGTGCCATTGTCGTTGCTGCCCTTGATTTCGTTAAACACTGCAAATGCGTCGATGTAGGTGTTGTCGTAATATTGGTAGCCAGGACCGTCCCCAAAATAGCTTGCAGAATAGAGGTTCCATTGGCTTGGCCAGATGGATTCGGGATGTGTAGTGGATGCTTGAGCTTCGCCCACGCCAGCATACACCACAACCACAACGTCACATTCGCTGTCGTGGTTGTTGTCGTAGTTGCTCCACTTGATTTTGCCTTCATTTTGAGCAAGCTGGATGGCTTCAGCCACCATTTCGCCTTTACCTTTGTCTTTAGTGGTAGAACCATTGTTGTAGGTGCCGTGGCCACCATAGTGCTCGCGATTGTTGCTGAGTGTGTAGATACCGAACACTTCAAACTGTGGGGTGAATTTACCGTTGGATTGGTCGTAGAAGTACTGGTATGCGCTGTTAGGGCCGGAAGTGTAGTGGTTCTGGAAATCTTGCAGTGAGTGCTTCATCTTGATATCGGTGTACTGTACCAGAAGGATAGGCACCCTGATAGTGCCGATATTGGGCACTTCACCCATTTTGCGCGAATTGTTCACGCTTCTGATGAGGCGGCGAGTGCTTTCGTCCATTTTTGCTGTTTCTTTCAGCGCTTCTTTACGCTCCTTTATGAAAGCGATTTCCTGCGCGTTGCGATTCACGGGGTCGTGAGCGATGATGTTTGTCACTTCTTCAGTGGTAGCATACACCCAGTCGCCATTCTCATTGCGCTCCACTGTAAGTCCGTCGAAAGTCACGAATGCAGAATAGAATTCGTCGCCCACGGTCTGGATACTGATGGTAGAACCGTCGCTTTGTTTAAACTCTGTGAACCCCGGCTTAGCAGGCACAGCATAAGCAATGCTCCAGCATGTTAGCATCGCAAAAAATAGTAATAAAATCTTTTTCATTATTCTATGTCATTTAGTTTTAGTTTCTTTGTTTTTGGAGTGGTTATTGTTTCTATTCTTTGCAAAGATATTCAAAAAT
>JAKSMA010000202.1 GCA_024400895.1 Muribaculaceae bacterium
AAATTTGCTTAGAAACACAAAGGTAGTGTTTTTTTCGCTTTTATCCACAATGTTTCTCACGATTTATAAGCACTTGTCCGTCATGGCCATTAAATTTTGGAGGCGCTTGGGAGTGGTTTTCGCTTTTTTTTATGCGTGCTATTCACGCAATGTTTGCTCAAAAGTTATGATTCGCTTTTTTATTTTCTGAATTATTTACTACTTTTGCAGTAATCCATTTCACAACACACACAAGATGAGCAAAACCGTATTTATAGATTTACCTTTTATCCCTGAAGAGAATCAGGTGATTTTTGTTGACCGTACAGGTAATCGTCGAGTGAATAACTACATCCGCAAGCATTATGGGGAGTTGTGCACTTTGTTCCGCAAAAAGAATCTGATATTTTGCTATCCGCCAATTCTTTTCCGAGATGTAGTGGATTATCATTTTCCGCATTTGTCTTCGGAGCGTAAAAGCGCCTATGTTAAAAGCGCGAATAGTCTCACCTCGCTTTTCGCCGATAGTGTGGCCGATATGTGTAGGCCAGCGATGCTCGTGCCTTTGTGCAACGAAGATGAGACAGATAAGCGCACGAAGATGGAGGTTGTGGAAATCGGTGGTGGGTGGTGGACATTAGGGAGATCATTCTCCAAATTGGCTGAAAAGCTTTCGGCAATTGTAAGCACCGAAAACAAGAAGCGCCGTGAGATGGAATATATGCCCCGGTTTTCTGTTAAGGTAGGTGAAGATAATCGTGAGATGGACGTTGACGGTATGTTTTCATTTGCGAGAAAGAAAGGCCAGGATGTGAGGTATTCTCTCGTTGCTCCGAAACCAGAATGTCCAGCCGATGATGGATTTAACACAGAGTCCCTTCTTATTATTGCCGAAATCAAGGAGCGCATCGCGATGCTGAGGGATATGGGGGTGAACACTGCGTTGTTTCATCAAATAGTGGATGAAAATGTGCCATTGAGCAGGCTCGTGATTACATCCGATTTCAGAATCCTCTTGCCCGACTATCATCTGGAAATCAAGATGTCGTCGCTACCCAAGGCTGTGTATCTTTTGTTTTTGAAGCATCCCGAAGGCATCCTTTTCAAGGAGTTGGCCGACTATTACGACGAACTCCTTGAAATCTATCTTTCGCTCAATCCGATAGGGTCGCGTGAGAAACATGAAAAGAGCATTGCCGACATCACGAATCCGCTGCTCAATAGCATTAATGAGAAATGCGCGAGAATACGTGAGGCTTTCGTTGGAAACTTTGACGACAGCATTGCCAAAAACTACTATATAACGGGGGCGCGTGCCACACCGAAGCGTATAGCCCTTGATACTGGTTTGGTGACATGGGAATAACGGGAGCGCACTTGCAAGCCTTGCAAGTGTGTTTTCTTTTGTAGAGACGGCATTACCATGTAATTTTGCGTTGATATTATTTCTATTCATTTATAAACACATATCACGCATATGAAATTGCAATTTAAGATTGTTTTTGCCATTTTTTTGAGTTTGTTGGTGGTTGTCACGGTTGATGGCCAAACGAGAAAAGGGAAGAGGAAAACTACATCCAAACCAAAAATGACTGTGCCAACGTTTCGATATAATAATCCGATACCTGATTATCCGACTGATACCTATAGCCAAGAATTACTTGTTGCTGCGGAGTCGGGTGATGTTGATGCTCAAGTGCTATTGGGAATTTGCTATGAAGACGGTAAGGGCATTGCCAAGGATGATTCAAAGGCGCTTTACTGGTATGAGCTTGCCGCTGATGGCGGTGATGCCTATGCCATGGCCTATGCTGGCGTTATGTATGTGATGGGAAAGGGGTGTGATAAAAATGTGTCAAAGGGCTTTCGGTTGATTCAGAAGTCGGCAAACCAAGGTAATAGAGTGGGAGAATGCTATTTAGGAGATTGCTATTATCGTGGCGTTGATGGAGAGCCAGATGTGTTGAAGGCATGGGAATGGTACAAGAAAGCCAGTGAACAGGGGTCTAAAACTGCAAAAAATAGAATTGAAGAAATTCTTGCCGATGAAGAGAACGGTTTCATTGTCACCTACAATCCTGCGGCTTGGAACACCGAACCCAAGGCTTGGGGTATGGCTAAAAAAATTAACACACCAAGCGCCTATTCTAAATACTTGGAACTCTATCCCTACGGACTTCATAGCCGTGAAGCCGAAGATGCCTACATGGAGTCGACAGTGAGGAAGGTGTCGAGCGGCAATTATGCGAAATTACCAGAGGGACAGAAAGTACGCCAATCCTACGATTCCTATTCAAACGATAAGTCGACAAACAACACAAAATATGACATCGAAGTGATATATATAGGGCCCGAAAGGAAAAGAATAATCATACCAAAAGGAGAAACACGCTCTGTGAGATTGAAAAATGGCAACTATGAAATTGTGGCAAAAACCGTGAAGCCTTCAGATGTTGAAAATTACTATGGGTATAGACTTCTGGACGGCGATTACGTGCATAGATTCTATATTTACACAACTTATGGTCGTCACAGATAATCTCACTGTTGCATATAAGAAACGCTCCCATGCACGTTGTTTCTGTGCATGGGAGCGAATTATTTCTTGTCTAAATTGAGGTTGGTTTATTTAACCATCTTTACAGATTGCTTGGTGCCATCGGTGTAGGTTGTCACCTTTACGTTTACGCCACTGAATGGCTCTGCATCTTGTTGACCATTGAGGTTGAAATAAGTCACGCCAGCCACTTCCTTAGCAGCGTCAACGTCGTCAACACCAGTAACCACATTTGAACTGAGGCTCAATGTGTAAACGCCAGTGTTGTCGTTCAACAAATAGTGTCCGTAGCGATAAGTGTAGAACAAGTCCATTGAGCGAAGCATTTCAACAACATTTTCTTTTGTAGCTCCAGGAAGATAGAATACATCAGTGAATGTAACAGATGATTGAGTGAGGCCTGAGTTGACATCAATCTTGCACCAGTGAGCTGGGTTGTCAGGGTCATCAGAAGTGCCTTGCATATAAGGAAGTACATCTGTTGTTTCACCTGATAATGAACGAGTGAATTCTTTCACTTCGTTGATAGCGCCAAAGAAAGTGCCTTTAGCTTCGATTTGAACGTAACCGCGGTCTGTTACAGTGACAGTTGCTTCAATTTCTGTTGCATTTTGAGCTTTTGCTGAAACGAATGCCATCATAGCGATAGCGAAGATAAGTAAAAATTTTTTCATAAGTTGTTAATCCTTGTTGTAAATTATAAATCCCGATTAATTCTCATTTCTATTTTGCAAAATTACACATTATTATTTGAATATGAGCAATTTTTGTTGTTGAAATTTCTACAACTAATAAAGAAATCTTAAAACTTTTGTTTTCATAGCCGTATTTTTCAAGCGAAAATCGTATATTTGCATACTTATTTCACATTTTAAATATGACAAATCAAACCAATCCATATTTTTCTGTAATTGTACCGGTGTATAATCGCCGTGGTGAAGTGCGCGACCTGCTTGCAAGTTTGTCGAAGCAGACCGACACCGATTTTGAGGTGATGCTCGTGGAGGATGGTTCCACTGAGCGATGTGATGATATTGCTCAAAACTATGCCGGCAAGGTCGACGTACATTATTATTGGAAAGAAAACGAGGGCCGTAGTATTGCCCGAAACTATGGAATAGAGCGCGCCAAAGGCGATTACTTTATTTTCTTTGATAGCGATTGCGTGATTCCCTCGCAGTATTTTGAGGTGCTTAAGGCGTCGCTCAAGAAACAACCGGTTGATTGCTTCGGCGGTCCCGACGCTGCTAGCGAAGATTTCAACGACACGCAGAAAGCGATTTCGTTCTCGATGACAGCATTCTTGACTACGGGCGGCATTCGTGGTGGCAAGGTGCAGCTTGAGAAGTTTGTGCCTCGCTCGTTCAATATGGGCTATAGCCGAAAGGTTTGGGAAACTGTAGGAGGCTTCCGTGAGATGTTTAGCGAAGACATCGATATGAGTACGCGCATCCGCAAGGCGGGATTTGAAATCACTTTGTTCCGTGATGCTTATGTGTATCACAAGCGCC
>JAKSMA010000203.1 GCA_024400895.1 Muribaculaceae bacterium
CGCGATCTTCCGTAGCCATGCGTGGTTACATGTCGGTCCATTCGTCGTTTTCGCCTTGGGCTGCTGCAGCAAGGTTTGAGAGCGTGTCTTTCACCTTACCGCCTTCGAGAAGCTTGAACCACATTTTAGCGTGTTCCTTTTCGTTGTTAGCAGTTTCTTCGAAGAGAGCTGCGATTTGTACATAGCCATCCTTCTTTGCCTTTGATGCGAAGTAAGAATACTTGTTACGAGCTTGAGATTCGCCAGCGAAGGCTTCCATCAAGTTCTTTTCTGTTTTTGTTCCTTTAAGATCTTTCATTATGTTTGAATTTTAAATTATTTGAAATAACGGTTAAACAATCCTTCGAAGCCCTTGCCATGGCGTGCTTCGTCCTTAGCCATTTCGTGTACGGTGTCGTGGATAGCGTCGAGGTCTTGAGCCTTAGCCATCTTAGCGAGTTCGAATTTACCTTCGCAAGCGCCTGATTCTGCCATCATGCGCTTCTTAAGGTTGGTCTTGGTGTCCCAAACCACCTCGCCGAGCAGTTCTGCAAACTTTGCAGCATGTTCTGCCTCTTCCCATGCATAGCGCTTAAACGCTTCTGCCACTTCTGGATAACCTTCACGGTCGGCCTGACGGCTCATAGCGAGATACATACCCACTTCGGTGCATTCACCCATAAAGTTGTCCTTCAAACCTTGAAGAATCACAGGGTCAACACCTTTGGCAACACCAATCACGTGTTCGCAAGCGAATTGGATACTGCCATCATCTTTCACTTCATTGAATTTTTCAGCAGGAACCTTGCATTGTGGACAACGCTCTGGTGCGGTTTCTCCTTCATGCACATAACCGCAAACTGTGCAAATCCATTTTTTTGCCATAGTAATAATAGTATATTAATATAAGTGAATAATTCTGTTTGCTAATTCTCCTCTTCTTCGCGGCAATCCGGGCAAAGACCAACGGAATTGAGCTCCACTTTCTCCACCAAAAATTCGTCGGTATTGTAGAGCAGCTCTATCGAAATCGCATCCAGCTCCACATCAAACACGTGCCCGCATTTATGACACATAAAGTGGGCATGCGGAGTGGTGCATGCGTCGTAACGCACATTACGCTTGTCGATGGTGAGTGCTTGCACTGCGTGCTTGGCGCTGAAGAGCTCAAGCGTGTTATACACGGTGGTGCGCGAAAGTGTTGGCATCACCGGGAGCAAATCGTTGTAGATAGTGTCGACTGTGGGATGTGTGCAGTGCTCCATGAGATACTTCATGATAGCAATACGCTGCATCGACGGACGCACATGATGAATTGTAAGATGTTTTTTTGCTGTCTCCACAAAATATTGAATTAGTTATTAATTTGTAACGATTACAAAGTTATAACAATTTCCTATGATTTCCAAATTTTTCTCCCACTTTTTGCACCATTTTTCTGGAGATAGTTGTAACTTCGTGGTACGAAATAAAACTAAACAATATTGATATGGCAATTTTTGATCAAGTGAATGCGGGCATCAAAGCTGCAATGCTGGCTCGCGACAAGGTGCGTCTGGGCGCACTACAAGGCATCAAGGCTGAGTTTTTGCTCATCAAGACACAGCCAGGAAATAGTGGTGAAGTGAGCGACGACAATGCGCTCAAGGCTCTTATGAAGATGGCGAAGCAACGCAAGGAAAGCGCTGCTCTCTATGCCGAAAACGGACGTCAGGAACTCGCCGACGAGGAGTTGGCACAAGCTGCCGTAATCGAGGAATTCTTGCCCAAGATGATGTCGGCAGAAGAACTTGAAGCCGCCGTGAAGGAAATCATCGCCGCTACCGGCGCCACCACTATGAAGGACATGGGCAAGGTGATGGGCGTGGCCACCAAGCAACTCGCTGGCAAGGCCGAAGGCAAAGCCATCAACGCTCTGGTGCGTCAATTGCTATCATAATCCCACATCCAGCAAAACAAATCACAGCTGTCGCTGCTCGCTTTTGCCGTGTGGCGACAGCTGTTTTTTTGCCACGCCCATCCCCCTTTTTCATAACATTCAGACACCGCATGAAATATTTTTCAATCTTTTTGCTATATTTTTATCAGTTTCTTTGGATATTTGAAAGCATTATATTACTTTTGCAACACAAATTGAAAATAAAACAAGAATTAACCAAGACAAACGACAAAATATTATGTGTGGTATAGTAGGAATTTTTGGAGAAGGCGTGGGCACAAGCGAACGCAGAAAAGAAGTGCTGAAGATGTCGCAAAAGATTCGACATAGAGGTCCCGACTGGTCGGGCATCTATTGCTGCGATGGCGCCATCATGAGCCACGAGCGCCTGTCGATTATCGACCCTCAATCGGGCGGTCAGCCGCTGAAAAACGCTTCGGGTGATATCATCCTCACCGTGAACGGCGAAATCTACAATCACAAAAGCATCAGAGAGGAATTTGAAGGCACCTACGAGTTTCAGACCGGTAGCGACTGTGAAGCCATAATCCCTCTCTACGAAAAATACGGAACGGCATTTCTCGACCGACTGAGCGGCATTTTCGCATTCGCGCTCTATGATAAAAAGAAAAACTTCTTTATGATAGCACGCGACCCTATCGGCGTGATACCTCTATATATAGGAAGCGACAACGAAGGCAACACTTATTTCTGTTCCGAACTGAAAGGCCTGGAAGGTGTGTGCACCTCCATCACCCCTTTCCTTCCGGGACATGTGCTTACCAGCGACCAGGATGAACCCGTCCAGTGGTGGAAACGTGACTGGAAAGACTACGATGCCGTGAAGGACAATGCCACCGACATTGCCGCACTGCGCAAAGCACTGGAAGATGCTGTGAAGCGTCAACTGATGAGCGATGTGCCTTACGGCGTGCTGCTCAGCGGCGGTCTCGACTCCTCTGTCATCTCAGCCATTGCCGCAAAATTCGCACCCAACCGTGTGGAGGAAGACGGCAAGCAGCAAGCGTGGTGGCCACGACTGCACTCGTTTGCGGTGGGCCTGAAGGGTGCTCCCGACCTCTCTGCCGCCAAAAAGGTGGCCGACCACATTGGCACCGTGCATCACGAAATCAACTACACTGTGCAAGAAGGCATCGATGCGCTACGCGATGTAATCTACCATATCGAAACCTACGATGTGACCACCGTGCGAGCATCCACACCCATGTATCTGCTGGCGCGCGTTATCAAGTCGATGGGCATCAAGATGGTGCTTTCGGGCGAAGGTGCCGACGAAATTTTCGGGGGCTACCTCTATTTCCACAAAGCGCCATCGGCACAGGCATTCCACGAAGAGACCGTACGCAAACTCGATAAGCTGCATCTCTACGACTGCCTCCGCGCCAACAAGAGCCTGAGCGCATGGGGCGTGGAAGGACGCGTGCCTTTCCTCGACAAAGAATTTCTGGATGTGGCCATGCGTCTCAACCCTGCCGACAAGATGGTCACGAGCGAACATCCCATGGAAAAGTGGGTTGTCCGCAAAGCATTCGAAGATTTGCTGCCCGAGAGCATCGTATGGCGACAGAAGGAGCAATTTTCCGACGGCGTAGGCTACAGCTGGATTGACTCACTCAAAATGCTCGCCGAACAACAGGTGACCGACGCCATGATGAAGCAAGCCAAGAAACGCTTCCCCATCAACACCCCAATGAACAAGGAAGAATACTTCTACCGCAGCATTTTCGAGGACCTATTCCCATCGCAAACCGCTGCTCAATGCGTGCCATCAGTCCCTTCTGTGGCATGCAGTACAGCCGAAGCGCTGGCTTGGGACGAATCGTTCCGCAACATGAACGACCCATCGGGCCGTGCCATAAAAGGCGTGCACAACACCGCCTACTGAACAACAGACCATGAAAAGGTAATTTTATAGTTAATAATAATAGGTAGATGGCTTGCCGCAATTCAATGCAGCAAGCCATCATCATTCCATGCTATAGCCGACCATTCACACAAAAAAGGGCACACCGTGAAGGCATGCCCTTATATTGTGGTTTGGACCGAAGTCCAATCAAGCTAATTCTTAGATTTCAGAGAAATATCTAATTTATACATTTATTCACA
>JAKSMA010000204.1 GCA_024400895.1 Muribaculaceae bacterium
TCGACGAAATTTCGCTTTACAATGGTCAGAAAAGCGAAATCTTCCAGCCTGCTCGCGACTTTGGCTCGGCGGGCACAGTCTACATCCGCACGCATCATCCACGATTTGAGGGCGAGAAGAACGACAATTTCAATGTCACGCTCCGCACAGGCTCGTTTGGACTTGCCAACCCCTCAATCCGCTGGGAGCATCGCTTTTCGCCCAGCCTGAGTATGAATTTCAATACCGAGTACACCTACGCCACCGGTCAGTACCACTTCCGCTATCACAAGAAGTTCAGCGACGGCACATTGGCGTGGGACACCACCGCAGTGCGTAAAAATGGCGATGTGAAAGCCTTGCGAATGGAGGGCGGACTGTTTGGCAACATTCCCCATGGCGTGTGGAACCTGAAATTCTACTACTACGACAGCGAGCGAGGCATACCGGGTGCTATCGTGAACAATGTGTGGAAAAACTCGCAACGCCAGTGGGACCGCAACTTCTTCGTGCAGAGTACATTCAAGAAAGAGGTGAGTAGCCGCTACAATCTGATGGTGAACGCCAAGTATGCGCGCGACTATATGCGCTACCTCAACCCCGACACCACGCTACTCTATCTCGACAACAAATTCTGGCAGGATGAAATCTATGTGTCGGCAGCCAATAAACTGAAAATTATCGACAATTGGGAGGCCAACCTTTCGGTGGATTATAAATGGAACTACCTTAATTCCACCCTTGCAGATTTCGCCTATCCCAATCGCCACACCACCCTCGTGGCACTGGCAAGTGCCTACACCTACCAGCGATTCAAGGCACAGGCATCGGTGCTCTACACCATGGTCAACGACCGTGCCACTGCGCGCAGTGCAGGCGAGGTGATGGCGCGCCACAGCGCATGGAAGCATGAGTTCACCCCGGCGGTGTTTTTCAGCTATCAGCCTATGGAGGAACGCGACTTCTTCTTGCGCGCCTTCTACAAGCGCATTTTCCGTATGCCCACGTTCAACGACCTCTACTATACCGACATCGGCAACGTATCGCTCAATCCTGAGTTTGTGGACCAGTATAATGTGGGCTTCCAGTGGCAGACCATTCGCCCCGACGGCTTCTACCGTGGTGTGCGCGTGACTGCCGATGCTTATTACAATTATGTGACCGACAAGATTATTGCCGTGCCAAAGGGCACTGGCATGTATCGCTGGATGATGATGAACATTGGCAAGGTGAAGATTCGTGGTATCGACCTCACGGCACGCACCACGCTCAATTTCCCATTCGATGTGATGATGGACATCAGCATGAACTACACCTACCAGAAGGCGCAAGACTATTCCTATCTTGATGATTATGGCGATGGCGGATCGTACAAGGGGCAGATTGCCTACATTCCATGGCATAGCGGCAGCGCCACGGTGAATGCCGTGTGGCGTAAGTTCACGCTCAACTACAGTTTCATATATGTGGGCGAGCGCTACCACAACAGCAGCAACATTCCTGCCAACCACGAACAACCGTGGTACACTCACGACATTAGCGCCAACTACGCCTTCCATCTCGGCAAGGTGAATATGAAGGTGACCGCCGAGGTCAACAACCTGCTCAACCAGCAATACGATGTGGTGCTCAACTACCCGATGCCAGGACGCAACTATAAATTGATTCTTAAATTTGATTTCTAATGATGCGATATATCTATATACTACTGGCGGTGCTTGCTGTGGCTCTTTCGAGTTGCCGCAACGAGGATATTGTGTTCATTCCCGAAGAAGTGCCTACCACGCAGCCCGAATACACCGATGTTGACGGTTTCTATCTGCTGTGCGAGGGAAATATGGGTTCAAACAAGGCGACGCTCGACTGGTTCGACGCACGAACCGGCAAATACACTCGCAACATTTTCCCGAAAGCCAACCCTTACGAGGTGAAGGAAATGGGTGATGTGGGCAACGATTTGGGCATTTACGGCTCAAAACTGTATGTGGTGGTGAACGTGTCCAACAAGGTGCTTGTGCTCGATAAGCGCACAGCGAAGAAACTGGGGCAAATCGATATTCCCAACTGCCGATTTGTGAAATTTTACAAGGGCTACGCCTACATTACCAGCTATGCCGGTCCGGTTCAGATTGACCCCGACTATAAGCAAAAGGGATACGTGGCGAAAATCGACACTGCTACCATGAAAGAGGTGGACCGCTGCATTGTGGGCTTCCAGCCCGACCAACTCGACATTGTGAACGGCAAGATATATGTGTCAAACTCAGGCGGTTATGTGTTTCCCAATTACGAAAACACCTTGTCGGTGATTGATGTGGCTACGTTCAAGGAAGAACGCCGCATTCCCATTGCCATCAATTTGGGCTTGTGTAAAGCCGACCGCCATGGCGTGCTGTGGGTGGTGTCGCGCGGCAACTATTATGAGGTGCCCAGCCGACTCTATGCCTACGACACCAGAAAAGACCGAATTGTGAAAACCTTTGATGTGCCTGTGAGCAGCTTTTGGCTCGATGGCGATTTGCTGTATGTGGTATCTACCCAGTGGAGCTACATTACGATGAGCAACGAGGTGACTTATGCCGTGATAGATGTAAACAAGATGGAGGTGATCACACGCAGTTTTATCACCGATGGCACCGATAAGCAGATTCAGATACCCTACGGCATTGCCGTGAATCCTGCCACAAAGGATATATATGTGACCGATGCCAAAGATTACATTCATCCTGGCCATCTTTACTGCTTTGGTCAGGACGGTAAGAAAAAGTGGGATGTGCGCACAGGCGACATTCCGGGGCATTTTGTATTTTTAGGTAATAATTTAAATGAACAATAATATGAAGAAGAATTATATTTTATTGGTGCTTTCAGCATTGATAAGCCTCTCTGCTGTGGCAGAGAACAAGCCTTTTCTCACAAAGGTGTACGACTTTATGCCGGCTCCTGGGCAGTTTGTGAACACGCTTCCAGCCTTCAATGCTGGCGACACGAAGGCTGATGTGCTGGCTCGTGTGGCTGAAGATATTTGTGGATATTATGATGTGGAAGACGGTGATTCCACTATGGTGTATAAGCCTGCTATGATTAGCCTTGGTAGCTACGGCGGCTATGTGGTGGTGGGCTTCGACCACCCCGTGGTGAATGTGAAAGGCGACTACGATTTCCAAATTTTCGGCAATGCCTTTCTCTCAGACCAGTATAGTTCAGGTGGGAGCAGCGAACCGGGCATAGTGATGGTGAGTTACGATGCCAATGGCAACGGACTGCCCGACGACCCATGGTATGAGCTGGCTGGCAGCGAATACAATTCGCCAAAAACTCAGCACAACTACACCATCACCTATTACAAACCCGATGAGAACAAGGTGAAAACACCCGACCCAAACAACAAGAGCATTATCGACAACACCTATATCCGCTGGACCAGCAACGATGTGAACCCCGACAGCGTCAGCGGCTATGTGTACAAAAACTCGTTCCACGCTCAAAGTTACTGGCCACAGTGGGCAGAGGGCGAAACCATCACTTTCACTGGCTCGAAATTGTGCAACAATGCCACCGACGAAAGCGGCGAGGGCACTTACTGGGTGCAGTGGACCAAGGGTCGGGGATCTGTGGACAACCGTCCCGACTACGACCCATACTCACCACACACCGACTTGGATTCGACTGCGATGAACCGTGGCTTTAAGATTGATTGGGCAGTGGATGCCAACGGCGTGCCTGTTCATCTGCCAATGGTGCATTTTATTAAGGTGTATAACGCTGTGAACCAATATTGTGGATGGCTGGGCGAGACTTCCACCGAAGTGGCTGGCGGTATTGATTTCCACCCACAGGCTGAGGCCCCAAAAATGCTGGTGGGCGATGTCGACGGCAATGGCACCAAAGATGTGAGCGATGTTACCTCGCTTATCAATATCATCCTCGGCGAAAAGCCTGCTGGCTACAACCCTGTTGCAATCGACGTTGACGGCAATGGCGCTGTGGATGTGAGCGATGTGACCGCTCTTATCAATATGAT
>JAKSMA010000205.1 GCA_024400895.1 Muribaculaceae bacterium
TCAACGACCTCGGAATCGAAAACATTGCCGCCCACGAACACGCACTTGTGGAGGAAGCCACACGCCAATTGCTCACCATCGATGGAATGCACATCTATGGCACAGCCGCACAAAAGGCTGGTGTGATTTCTTTCCTCGTACGCGACATCAACAGTTACGACATGGGCTTGCTGCTCGACAAACTCGGCTTTGCCGTTCGCACTGGCCACCATTGTGCACAGCCCCTCATGGCGCGCTATGGCGTGCAAGGCATGGTGCGCGCATCGTTTGGCATCTACAACACGTTCGACGAAGTCAACCGCTTCGTGGAAGCAGTGCGCCGCGTAGCCTCCATGTTCTAACATCCCACCAATACAATTCAATTTCAGCAATAAAAAATCGGAGCCGACGAAAGAATGATTTCCTCGTCGGCTCCAACTATTTTTTCTGAAGCGTAATCTTACTATGAATTAGTATAAAATGGCTTGAAGTTCTTTATTGGTGATAAGACGTTCGAGAGCCTCTTCAAAATTATCGCTCTTGTATACATACAATATATCCATACCTTGAAGCACTGCAGTTTCCAACAGCGGATCGCCTTTAATGTCTTCCTTTGAGAACAACTCGGAATTTGACACATTTGAAAAATTCTCTTTCATTGTGGCTTCATCAATCTTCGATTCAGTCACGTCGGTAACGCAACGCAACACATTGCCTTGTCTTGAGAATTCCACCACTTTCATGCCTTTACCAGCATCTATAGGCAAATTGCTTTGTGCTATTTTAATCTGCATATCAAGCAGGTCGTTGCCTTTGAGCGGGTGTTTAATGGCATCAACCAGTTCCTTGCTGTTGAGCTCCACCTCCTTCTTTGCACCATTGCTTTTGCAGATATACACGCACTTCACTCCCACTTTCGATGCCACAAGCTCATCGCGGAAAGCCTTATCCAAACCCGCAACAATGCTGCCGAGCATCATCTTGGAAAGAACAGGGTCCTTATAATTCGACGACACATTATTAAACGCCTGTTCGTTCGTCTCATAGGTGAACACCACCATGTCGCCATCCATCTCCACACTGGTAATGGTCATTCCATCATCCACCTTTTGAGGGCAAGTAGCGTTGGCAGATGCCACTTCTGTGGCCAATTTACTTTTACTCATGTTGCACCCCGTGAGGAACAAAGCCACCATCACAAGGATAATTGAAAACAGATTTTTTTTCATAATTCTTTGGTTTTATTGGGTGAATTAAAATTCGGGGCGGAAACCAGATTTCGATTCCTTGAACTGGTTGTACTTCTCTTGATTGAAGCGGAACATAATGCGACTGCGCTCTTTGCGTTCGGCATTCTGGTCGGCAGGCTCAACGATGCCCAAAGTCACCATCTTGCGGTGGAAATTGCGACGGTCGAGTTCGTGTTCGGCATCATTGCCGAGAATGGTGTCGTAGAGCAATTTCAACTGCGACATCGTGAACTGCTCCGGCATCAATTCAAAGCCGATGGGTTTATAGTGGATGCGACAACGCAATTCCTCAAGCGCATCGTCGAGAATCTGCTGGTGGTCGAAAGCGAGTTCGGGCAGTTCGTTGATATCAAACCACTGAGCATGCCGGGCATCATCGCCGCCCACCACATCACACTTCTTCACCAGTGCCAAATGAGCCACGGTGATAACTCGCTCGCGAGGGTCGCGCCCCACTTCTGAATACACCTTAAACTGCTCCACAGCAGCCACATCAACACCCGTCTCCTCCCACAACTCACGCTGGGCACAGGCGGTGACATTCTGGTCGGCAGGAGCGCCTTCGGCATCCTCCACCCGGACAAAGCCACCTGGCAGTGCCCATTTGCCCTTGAAGGGTTCAATGCCACGCTCAATGAGCAGCACCTGAAGCGCCATTCGCTTGTTCTTCTTTTTCGACTTTCGCTCATCTGGAGCCACATCGAAGCCAAACACCACGCAGTCGGTTGTCACGGCTGGATGCGGATAACGGTAATGATATTTGAATCTTTCTTGATTTTCCATCTTGCATTTTCAATAGATGATGCAAAGATAATGTTTTTCATGGTATTTTTGCGTAACTTCTACATAAAACCATTATTTTTTTAGCACATTCCAAAACGATTGAGGCAATGCCACATTGGGCAGAGAGGTGCAGCCGGCGAAAAGTGGAGCGATTTCTTCGTCGCTAAATCCGGCGATGCCACAACCAATGCGGGTCACAAAGAAATTGAGTTCGGGATGTGCATCGGCAAATTTGGCAAATTCATCTACGTATGGCTTGATGGTTTCCACGCCGCCTTGCATTGTGGGAATGGCATAACTCTGCCCTTGAAGTCCCACACCTTGCCCGAAAACGGCGCCAAACCTACTGGATGCCACTCGTGCTGCACCGCCCATGTGCTGACCAGCGAGATTGCTGCCGAACACAAACACCTCGTTTCCCTTCAATTGGCTCACATTGCGAGGCGTGATGCGCGAGAATTCTTCAAAATAGCCACTGTTGAGCATTCGCATGGCACGGCGGCGTTCGTCATCGCTCTCATAATTTGCGCCCTTCATTCTGCGGAGATTTTCATGGTATCGCTCACGGCTTTTGCGTTCCAATTCCCACATCTTGTTCATGCCCTCTTCGGTTTGGACGAATTGAAAACTGCTCTCGATGCTGAAACTCATGGCAGTGGCCTTTGCATCAATATTGGCACCGATAAAAGTGAACACCCAACCTTCCTCTTTAAGGCGCTCAATCAGCTGCTTCACTTGCGAATGTGAATAACGTGTCGACGAGTTTTCCTCGCCATCGGTGATAATGGTCACCACCACAGAGGCTGAATTGTCGTTCTTAATTAGTGTGTGGAGGCGAGTACATGTGTGTCCTATGGCATCGTTGAGCGGAGTGCATCCTCCTGGCTGATAATCCTCCTCTGTGATAAATTCCACTTTTTCAATCGCTGTGTTTTCCACGATATAGCGGCTATGCTTAAGATCGGAGTCGAAGCAGAAGATGCTCACATAGTTTTGGGTGAGCGCATCTTCAGATTCTGCTTTTCTGATAGTAGTCAAGGTTTCGTTGCAGCCATTAATGGTCTGGGCAGCGACACAAGCCATCGACCCGCTCTCGTCGAGGATAATCAAGTTGTAGCAGCTGTTTGGCTTGGTCGACTTGGATGACATAGCAGGCTCCTTTGCCTCGGTGGGCACTTTTGCCATCTCTTCCTTTTTCACTTCGCTCACAACTGTAGTTTTTTCTTGGCTTTTAAATTTAAAATCAAATGGAAATTTCATAATACTTACTTTTATTAATTGTTCTGCGTTTGTTTTACACAACAAAATTACACACAATTTTCTTAACAACAAAATATTTCTGCGTATTTTTTACGCATTCACTAATATTTAACACATTTTCACAAATCCCGATTCAAATTATCACTAACTTTGTTGATACATCATACATTAATTATACTTTGCCATCAACATGAAGAATTTTTTAGTTTTCCTCTCCATTGCCATTTGTGCCTTTGCTATGCTAGCTAAAGGCCTGAAGGGCAAAACCATCTATCTCAACCCTGGTCATGGCGGCTACACTACTGGCGACCGCCCTACAGCCACCATCAATCACGAGTATATGGACACCCTCAGTTTCTATGAAACCCGCTCCAACCTCTGGAAAGCGCTCGAAGCTGCACGCCACCTCAAAAAAGATGGTGCCAACGTGATTATGAGCCGCACACGCTCGGGCTACGTGACCCAATCACAAATGGAAGATGGCATCCTCAACGAAAATCAAGAGAGCCACGCCATCCCTTCCGAACACAAAGTGGACAAGCGCTTCAACCAAGTGGAAACCACCGACGATGGCACCGGACAACAACAAATCGTGGGACTCGAACGCATCGCTTGCCAAGTGGACTCTATCAAGCCCGACTATTCCCTCTCTATGCACAGCAACGCCCACAAGACTGCCAGCACCGTCAACTATCTCGTGATGCTCCACCGTGGCGAAACTGGTCAGCC
>JAKSMA010000206.1 GCA_024400895.1 Muribaculaceae bacterium
ATATGGCCGACGGCTGTCTGCTCCTTGTAGATGCTTTTGAAGGCCCAATGCCACAAACTCGCTTCGTGCTTCAAAAAGCTATTGAAATTGGTTTGAAACCGATTGTTGTTATCAACAAGGTGGATAAGCCAAACTGTAGACCCGACGAAGTTCAAGAATCAGTTTTTGAACTTATGTGCAATCTCGACGCTACAGAAGACCAACTCGACTTCCCAACTGTTTTCGGTTCTGCTAAACAAGGTTGGATGAGCCTTGATTGGAACGAGCCTACCGACAACATCAATGCAGTGCTTGACTCTATTATTGAGCACATACCAGGTCCAGAAATTGTGGAAGGCGAGCCACAAATGCTTATCACATCTCTTGACTATAACTCTTACGTTGGCCGTATCGCTGTGGGACGCGTACTTCGTGGCGAACTCACCGACGGTATGGAAGTGGCCCTCTGCCAACGCGACGGAAAGGTGGTGAAGCAAAAAATTAAAGAATTACGCACCTTCGAAGGTATGGGCCAAGTGCACACCGACAGTGTGAAGAGTGGCGACATCTGTGCAATCGTAGGCCTTGACGGCTTTGAAATTGGCGATACCGTAAGCGACCCTCTCAATCCTGAGCCACTTCCTCGTATCGCTATCGACGAGCCAACCATGTCGATGCTTTTCACTATCAACGACTCGCCCTTCTTTGGAAAAGATGGCAAGTTTGTAACATCTCGTCACATCAATGAACGCCTCCAACACGAACTTCAAAAGAATCTTGCACTTCGAGTAGAAAAGACTGAACGCGAAGAAGCATGGAACGTGTTTGGTCGCGGTGTGCTCCACCTCAGTGTGCTCATCGAAGAAATGCGTCGTGAAGGCTACGAACTTCAAGTAGGTCAACCTCAAGTTATCATCAAAACAATTGACGGAGTGAAATGCGAACCTATCGAAAGCCTCACCATCAATGTTCCGGAAGAATATTCAAGCAAGATGATTGATATGGTCACTCGTCGCAAGGGTGAAATGACTATGATGGAAACCCAAAACGACCGCATCCATCTCGAATTCAAAATTCCTTCTCGCGGTATCATAGGCTTGCGTACGAATGTGCTCACAGCAAGTGCCGGTGAAGCGATTATGGCTCACCGCTTCCTTGATTATGAGCCATGGAAGGGAGAAATCGTTCGCCGTACAAACGGCTCAATCATCGCGATGGAAAGTGGCACAGCCTATGCCTACGCAATTGACAAGCTCCAAGACCGCGGCAAGTTCTTCATTTTCCCACAAGAGGATGTGTATGCTGGTCAAGTGGTTGGCGAGCACAGCAAGGATAAAGACCTCGTGGTAAATGTAACAAAGAGTAAAAAACTCTCAAATGTGCGTGCCTCTGGTTCGGATGAAAAGGCAAAAATCATTCCACCTGTAGTATTTAGCCTGGAAGAGGCACTTGAATATATCAAGGCTGATGAATATGTAGAAATCACTCCAAACCACTTACGAATGCGTAAAATCGTTCTGGATGAACTTGAACGCAAACGCATCGCCAAAGCATCAGGAGCAGAAGATTAATACGAAACTCCACATACACATATTACACAAAAGTGGCTACCTCAAAAAGGTAGTCACTTTTTATCTCCTCACGTTACCAATAAAGGTTGTTCAGCCCACCTATACAAACAAAAGAAAGGAACGATTTCTCGCTCCTTCTTTATCATATGTTTTATGAATGTATCTACTATTAGTACCAAGTGACTCCATTGCCAGAGCTTGAATGCTTGTCGTACTTCACATCGCTCAAGATGCTCGACTTCACTGCAATATGGAAGCTGTAACTCTTATACGGACCTACAGGAACAAAACTTGCGCTCATTGTGAAACAGTGCATTTCACGCGAAATGCTACAATTCATATAAGCAATCTTTTTCAAATCAAAATTGTAACTTGCCGACATGGAGAGGTTCCAGTTCTTGGTGGGACGGACATTACCACTCAAACTCAGGTTTTGAGTCCATCTACCTTTGTATTCCATTTTATTATAGTCAAACTCACCATAACCATAATTGAGGGAGTAGTTGAAAGTGAGGCTCCATGGGAAATCCCATTTCATATAGCCATCGGAATCGAAATCACCATCACCATTATTATTTTGCTGTTCGGTGCCCTCTTTATTTTGCTGGTTGTTGTCGAACACACTCTTCGGCTGCTCGTTTTTCTTTTTCTTACCTTTCCCGAAAAGATTCTGGAATGTAGCATTATTCAACGTGTAGTTGAATGAGGTGCCTGTGCTTGCCAATCGGCCCCAACCGCCACCATGGAACAAACGAAGTTTATTGATACGAACAGGTGTACCGTATTTGTTCACACCATATTTATACACATCCCATGTGGCGCTGAGATTTAAGTTAAATCCTTTGGTCAATCTGAGCAAAATAGAGGTGTTGAGATTACTCCATCGCAACGAATCGACTGCAAAATTGTAGCTCTGGCTAAGTGTGAGGTTTTCAATAATCGACACTTTTTTATAGCCCGTACTATCTTGGTCGCTTTTCACTTTCGCTTCTATGTTGTTGGAAATATTGAACGAGACAACACCAGACTTTCCAGATGGGGCACTACCAAACAAAGTATGTCCGAAATATGAATACTTAATCGGCTCTTTTGTTCCATCAGGATTCACCCTTTCGTATTGACCGTAATAACCCCAGAATGGAGAACTGAAATCGGGAGCAGCAGAGAATGATACGCTTGGCGTGATGACGTGGCGAATCATGTTCACCTTGTCGCCAAACAACTTCAATGGTTTGAAGAAACCATAGAGCTTTGTGCTGAACGAGAGCGAGAAGTTGAAATCAAATACGTTGTAGAAATTATAAGTTGTGTCTCGCACCACACCATTCAAGTTTGGATCCCATTGCTGACGAATCTTGTTGGTGTACATTCGGTCGTTAAGCGTGATGGCAGGTGTCACATTCAAATATTTAAACAGATTGAAAGTGGCATTGATAGGCACCGAGTGCGACATACCATTACGCCAATCCTTCACCAGACTTTTCTTGAAGAAATCGTCTTGCTTAGCAGTAAGAGAATTCTGGAAACGGCCAGAATAAGAGATTTTAATTTTCTCGTACCAACGCTCATCACCCACAGCTTTCTTGCGTTTGAAAGGTGCGAACTGGCTCATTGTCACAGTGAGGTTAGGGAACGAAACAGATAGTGTAGAGTCGGCAGTACGTTGCGACACGCTTGCGGTGGTGGAGAAACTCCATCTTGACCCCGGACGCTTATATGTCATATTCACCGTACTGCTCTTGGTGTTTTCGGTGAAGTTGTTGTTATAATAGTCGTCAAGATTATTGCGCGAATATCCACTTGTCGCAAAGTTAACACTTGCCGAGAAACTCATATTTGGATTAGCCTTAGGGTCTTGTGAGTGAGTCCATTGAAGTCGGAAGTTATTCATCTTTGAATAATCCTTATCGCCTTTCTCTCCATTCACAGTCACAAGATAGCTCAAGTTGAAATTGCCATGAAATTTATAACGCTTTGCATAATTACTTTGTGCTGTAATGCCCCAACCGCCTCGGGTATAGAGTTCGCCAGTCAAAGCCAAGTCGGCGTAATCACTCAACGCTAAATAATAACCACCATTGCGCAAATAAAAGCCACGGTTATAGTCTTCACCAAATGTTGGCACCAGCACACCACTATGGAACTTTTCGGTAAATGGGAAGAAACCAAAAGGCACCGCAATTGGCAATGGCAAATCTTCAAGCACCATGTAGGCGGGTCCTGTCACCACATCCTTCTTTGGGCGAATCTTACCTTTGGTGAGTTGGAAATAAAAGTGGGGATGTTCGTGGTCGTCACAGGTGGTATACTTGGCGTCTTTGATATAGAAATCTTCGGCGCCAACCTTTTTCGTAATGCCACCAGTGAGAAAACCTTCACCTTGCTCGGTTACGATATCAGTAATCAAGCCCTTTTCGGT
>JAKSMA010000207.1 GCA_024400895.1 Muribaculaceae bacterium
TCTTACCGAGCACGTTGCTTCTTCCCATATAGGTTCCTCCTTCATTTGCATCCTTCCTCAAGGGATGCTACTCTCTCTTAATCATTTTATTTTACTTGATTATTTTATTTTACATGCGGATGGGTAAATAAATGATTGTGGCAATACCCGTAACGCCACCGGTCACCACATTCTCCGGTATTATGAAGGCTGCGAAGCCAAAAGCACACAAAAAGAGCCCAATCACAATCATTACATAATCTTGCGATTGTTTGAAGATATCACGTGCAGAGAGTTTCATATACCAGTGGTCATTATTACAGTGAAAAAAATCATTCAATAGGATATGCGAATTTAAGAAATTGTTTTGACATAGATAGATTTTTTTCAGCATTTTTTGTTGGCACTACGTGCTTTTTTTTGCATCTTTGCACACAATATCAGAAAAGATATGGATTAACTACTAATCGACGTATTCAAATAAAATACAAACTATGACAAAATTTATTACTAAAATCCTAATTTCGGCTTTGGCTGTGGTGATGACATCCAAGCTCCTCACCGATGTAACCTGTGAACCATGGTACGCAGCCATCCTGGTGGCCGTCGTACTCAGTCTTATCAATGTCACCATCAAGCCTATCGTTAAGATTTTCTCGTTGCCAATCAACCTTATCACACTTGGCTTGTTTTCACTCGTTATCAACGGACTGATGGTGATGCTTTGCGCCCACTTTGTGGATGCTTTCACCATTCAAGGCACCACTTTGAGCGCTCTTGGCACAGCTATTATTTTCAGTGTTGTGCTTTCAGTGGTGAACTGGATACTGCACGCGCTCATCGACTGAACCCTACGACTACCGACTTCAGCAAAAATAATGGCGAGAATTGCATGAGCAGTCCTCGCCATTTCCCTTATCAGGAGTTTGTGTCATAATTATTCTTCTTCAAATTTGAGAGCGTTGCGTTCCGAACTTTCGATACGACGATTGCGCCAACAGCGACGGCAGAGCGCCACATACTTATCGTCGCCACCAATTTCCACCTGATTACCATCGGTCACCACATCGCCTTTGCTATCGATACGCGCGTTGATAATGGTTTTGCGGCCACACGAACAAGTCGACTTAATTTCATCGATGCTGTCGGCAAGTTCAAACAAGCGGAGCGAGCCCTCAAACACATGCGACTGGAAGTCGGTACGCAATCCGTAGCACACTACATTCACGCCATAGTCGTCAACCACACGGGCCAACTGGTCGACTTGCGCAGTGGAAAGGAACTGTGCCTCATCCACCAGCACCCACGCTTTCACTTCAAGGGTGCGCTCAAATTCGCCTTTGAGGTATTCGTAGAGATCCATTTCTGGGTAAATCCACGAGCAGGTGCGCTCAATACCGATACGTGAGCGAATCACGTTTGCGTTCTCGCGATTGTCGATAATTGGTTTCATGCACAGATATTGCATCTTGCGCTCCTCAAAATTGTAGGCTTGGGTGAGCAGCAAAGCGGTCTTTGCCGATCCCATGGTGCCATAGCGAAAATATAGTTTTCCTTGTCCGTTCATAAGATGAGTTATTGGTATTGCAAAGATAAGAAAATTAATACCTACTTTTTCAAAACACGCCAATTAAAGTTATTAACAACCTGTCAATAACCTGCAATTCAACCCACTAAAAAACCGCGCACTTTCATCTCCATAAAAGTGCGCGAAACATATGCTTTTATCCGTGTCGGTCAACGAGCCGCCCACACTTTCACTTTCACGCAGATTTTGTTGAGAGCCCCTTCTCCAATTATTGGGGCATGGGCATCTTCTGGTGTCATGATGGCAAACTCTCCAGGATGAAGAGTCACATAAGCCATTGGGGCATCGGTGTAGAATGCGATATCGCGGGTTTCGTCGTAAGCGTCGCGAACTTCTTTCAAGTAATATGTAGGCAAATAGCCAATCACTTCATCTTTGCCTACGGGCACATGGATGTCGATAAACTTGCGGTGCACTTCAAGCACCTGCACGTCCTTCGCCTTCATTGTGGGCTCTTCCACATTCGCCCACAGTTCGCCTTCACGAAGCACCACAGGGCTCACACCTGCTGCATGAGCCGACGAGGCATTGGCGCGTAGCCACTCGAATGCTTCACGAAACAGTGGATGCAAGCGTTCGATGGCTGCAGTGTCATTGAGTTTTCCTACTATCATATATTTTTAGTTATTTTCAAGATTGAATTCACCAAGCTTTTGAAGTGCCTTCTTTGGCAAGTTCTTCCACACTTTTTTAGCCTTTTTCTTCTTTACCTCGTTAGATGTGGTCGTTAATTGTTTTGCGGTAAGATAGTTTTCGCTCACCACCTCACGCTCACCAGTATTGCGCGCAACACTGGCACAATCCTTGCCTATGCAGTAGATGTCGCTATTTTGATAGCGGAACACATATTTTGTGGATGTGGTGGTCCAGCTACCCATAGAAGCAAAAGTGGAAACTTCGAGCACAATATTGCCTTTCTTTGTGATGGATGGTATGGTGATGACATCTATAGACTCATCCACACGAGCGGGAAGAATGGTATCGTACTTACGGAAAAGATGTTGCTTGCCATCAGCGCCTGCTAAATACACAACCAACACTGGCTGATTGTAATTGTCGCATAAGCCATCGTCGCGCTTGGTGATTTTCGTGCTGTCGTTCGGCGTGCACACAGCCACCATGTCGATGCGGCCATCACCATTGATGTCGCCCATCACAGCAGAATGCATCCAACCCTGTGATTTCACATCGTCGATATCAGTCCCCGTTTGTTTGAATTGTTGCGCGCTTGCACACAAGGCGAAAAGCGAAATAGCAACAAAGAAAAATCTCTTCATATGATTCTATTATTTTTTGCAGAAAAACAAAAAAACCAAAAAGTTCATTAGGACATGGATAAGATTTTAGATGATCAGAGTGTCAGGATTTGCGCTATACCGGAGCGAGCATAGGGGGTCCTATGTGGGCGAGAGATAGCACAAATCATGCCTGTGAGAAACAAAACATTGCCATTTGTCCCTAATGGATTTTTTGGGTTAAAGGGCATGTCAAAACTTATTAGTTCAAAACATGCCCTTTGTCTCTTATATTATCGATTGATATTAATCAGCCTTTACGCCCACGATTTCTGGATCGATAAGAATACGACCGCAGTATTCGCAAACGATAACTTTCTTGTGCATCTTGATTTCGCTTTGACGCTGAGCTGGAATGCGGTTGAAGCAACCACCACAAGCATTACGAGAAACGTATACCAAACCGAGACCGTTGCGAGCGTTCTTGCGAGTGCGCTTGAAAGCTGTGAGAAGGCGTTCGTCGTCAAACTTTGCTTCAAGTTTCTTTGCCTTTTCACGGAGTTTTTCTTCATCTTGCTTGGTTTCAGAGATGATTTCATCGAGTTCGCCCTTCTTTTCAGTAAGCACGTGAGTGCTGTCTTCGAGTTGAGCCTTAGCTGCTTCAAGGTTTGCGTTAATCACTTCAATTGCACGCTTCGCATCGTTGATTTTCTTTTCTGCGAGTTCGATGTTGAGGTGTTGATATTCAATTTCCTTGGTGAGGAAGTCGTATTCACGGTTGTTGCGCACATTGTCTTGGTCCTTGGTGTACTTGTCAATCATTGCAACAGCCCTGTCGGCAGCTTCACCTTGTTCCTTGATGGTGTTGTTGAGCGCTGAAATTTCTTCGTCATACTTTGCAACACGGGTTTGGAGACCTTCAATTTCGTCTTCAAGGTCCTGCACTTCGAGAGGAAGTTCGCCACGAAGAGTTTTGATGCGGTCCACTTCCGAGAGAATTGTCTGCAATTCGTAGAGCGCTTTCAAGCGTTCTTCAACATTGAGTTCTTTTTCTTTTGCCATAATATTTAAATGTATTTGATTTGATTATTTTCTTCTTTTGCAAATTTCACTTCAAAGTCGGGATGCAATGCTGCAATGATATCTTCGAAAATTTCTTTGTTGA
>JAKSMA010000208.1 GCA_024400895.1 Muribaculaceae bacterium
ACGAATTACAATTCTTTTTTGAAAAGCTTCTTCAAAATTCCCACAAAAAAACCAAGTTTTTATTTCACATTCCCTCATTACTGGCTGGAAGTCAGTACACGCCCCCAAAAAATGCCCTCTCAAAAAATATGGATGAGAATGGATGAATATGGATTTTTATGGATGATGACTGCTTGTATGATTTTATATAACTTTGCATCAGAATAATAGAGTAGTAGAATTATCCCTAAATCTAATTCCAAAATCACATTAGTTGGCGACTTTTGAAAAAAAAGGTTGATGCCCTTGAAGAAAAGTAGGTGATGTGAGAAAACGATAAAAGGATGTATCCGCAGCGGTGGACACATCCTTTCTTATTTGATGATGAAAAGAGGCTGTATGATAATGAAAATTTAGGCGTTTTGTAAGCACGCTCGGCTCGAGCGTCGGCCAGTCGATATATTGACCAACAACCTATTCGCCACACGGGCAATTTTGACACAGCCCCCTCTTGTTATTCTTCGTCGGCTTCTTCTTGAGCAGCAGCTTCCATTTCAAGTTGCTTGCGCTCGGCTTTGGTAAGAGCGTCGTCGGGGTCGGAGACCACCTGGAATTTCTCGTTTTCGTCGGCGAAATCTTCTTCCCAGTATTCGTCATCCCACTGTCGGTCGGTCTCTTCCCAAGTCATCTTTCCCCCGGCATTTTCATCGTCGTCATCTTTTCTTACAGGCTCTTCAGCCTCGAAGATGAAGTCGTCCTCCTCCTTCTCACGGTGACTTGCAGAAAGGTCGCGTTGGGTAAGGGTTTCGGGAATGCGGTTGCGCTCATCGTTGATTGTGCGCCAAAGCAAGTCCTTCAGTTCGGTGAGTCCCTTCTGTGCCACAGATGAGATAAACACCGTGTCGATGCCTTCTGGCAGATTTTCGCGGAGCATTTCCTTGAGTTCCTCATCAATCATGTCGCACTTGGTGATAGCCAGCACGCGAGGCTTGTCGGCAAGGTCGGGGTTGAAAGTCACCACCTCGTTGCAGAGAATGTCGTATTCTTTAACGATGTCGTCGGTATCGGCAGGAATCATGAAAAGAAGCACTGCGTTGCGCTCGATATGGCGAAGGAAGCGGAAGCCAAGACCTTTGCCTTCGCTTGCGCCCTCAATGATACCGGGGATGTCGGCCATCACGAACGATTGCTGTCCGCGATAACTCACAATGCCCAAGTTTGGCTCAAGGGTGGTGAAAGGATAGTTGGCAATCTTTGGTTTCGCTGCCGAAATCACAGAGAGCAATGTGCTCTTACCTGCATTTGGAAAACCTACCAAACCCACATCGGCCAGCACTTTCAACTCCATAATCACAGCTTTCTCCACACCCTCTTCACCGCGCTGTGCGTAGCGAGGGGTTTGGTTGGTGGCAGTTTTGAAGTGAGTGTTGCCAAGTCCGCCGCGACCGCCGCGCAGGAGCTTCACTATCTGACCGTCTTCAGTCACATCGCAAAGAAACTCGCCCGTTTCGGCATCGTAAACGGCAGTTCCGCAAGGCACCTCAATGGTGCGATCCTCGCCGTCCTTGCCGTGGCACTGGTTTTCGTAGCCCGGTGCACCGTTGGTGGCGAAGATGTGTCGTGTATATTTCAAGTGAATCAGAGTCCACAGGTTGCGGTTACCTTTCAAGAAGATGTGTCCGCCGCGTCCGCCGTCGCCACCGTCAGGGCCGCCCTTTGGCATATATTTGGCACGGTGAAGGTGAGCAGAGCCGTGGCCTCCATGACCACTGCGGCACATAATTTTCACATAGTCGATAAAATTCGATTCTGGCATAATTCTGTCTTTTTTAATTGTTTGTGTTAATTCGTCGGTACGGATTTTGTGGTTTGGCGCCACAAAGTTACGAAAAATACCGCATTATTTTTCATCCTTCCAACGAAAAGCAGTAATTTTACTGCTGTAATAAATTCATAAATTTTTATTTCATGAAAAATATTCTGACTATAGCTCTATGCCTCCTCCTTGCAGTGGGTGCTGCAAGCGCAAAAGGCAAAAAACAAACAAAGAAAACAGCACGCATCAACGATGCCGCTTTCGTGGCCGACTACCAAGCCATGATGGATTCGCTCAATGTGGTAGGCTCAAATGTGGTGGTGGTGAAAGACAACAAAATCATCTACTCCCACAGTTTCGGTCTTAAGAATCGCGAATTGGGCGAAGACATGACTCCAGATGTCATCTTCCGCATCGCCAGCATCTCCAAGTCGTTTACCGCCACCGCCATCATGCAATTGGTGGAAAAAGGCAAGGTCGACCTCAAGGCCGATGTGAACAAGTATCTCGATTTCAAGGTGCAAAATCCTAAATACCCCGATGTGCCCATCACACTCGAAATGCTCCTCAGCCACACATCAAGTCTCAACGACTCGCAAGGCTACTGGGTGAGCTTCGATGCTGTAGACCCTGCCATCAACCCCGACTACGCCAAGTGCTACAACGACTACAAGCCAGGCACTGGCTATGAATATTGCAACTATGCATTCAACATTATGTCGGCTGTAATCGAAAAGGTGACCGGCACACGCTTCGACCGCTATATCGTGAAGAATGTGATGAAGCCTCTCGGACTGAAGGGCAGCCACTGCGTGGACGACCTCGACAGCACTCGCTTCGCCACACTCTACGCTATGGAGCACGGCGCATTCGTGCCACAGCCTCAGGCTTATGCACGTCCTGATGTGCTCGACCACTATCAGCTCTGCAAGCACACTGCTCGCCTTTCGGCTGCAGGTGGCGTGAAAATCACCGCAAGCGATTTGGCAAAATATATGCTCATGCACATGAACTACGGCAAATCGCCATTGGCAAAGAAGCGCGTCATCAGCGAAGCAAGTAGCCGCCGCATGCAGACCGTCATCACCGACGACGCCAATGCCTATGTCGACAAGGCTGAAAAAGAGCGCGCTGGTCTCGGCCTCGTACGCGCTGATGAATACACTCCAGGCATCGAACTCGTGGGCCACACCGGTGGTGCTTACGGATTGCGCAGCGCCATGTTTTTCGACCCAGACAAGAAGTATGGCTTCGTGGTTATCACCAATGGCTCTGCAAGCCGCAAGGTGCTCCAACGCTCCCTCACCCTCATGCACGAGCACTTCATCGGCCCACTCCCCAAGAAATAATCCCCTATAGAAACATATATCTTTATAAGCCCTTGTTTTTTACCGCAAGGGCTTTTTTTGTGCGCAAAGCATTGGTCCCAGAATGCTCCACATCACACCGCTAAACAGTGATAATCTTGCACAAGTCGGGAATTTTACGGAAATTTGCAGTGGATTTGGCTTGAGCCAATTATTATTTTTCTTTGATGATGGTTAGAAATCTTCTTTTGGTGGGATGTGGCAGTTTCGTGGGCGGAGCTTTGCGATATTTGGTTGGACAGCTGCTCGCTGGGCGCTTGCTCTTGGGCTTTGCCATTGGCACAATCACAGCCAACCTGGCTGGATGTTTCCTGTTTGGAATTATCTATGGCTTGCTGGAGCGCTTTTGTGCACTGCAAAGCAGTTGGGCACTGCTGCTCACCGTAGGGCTGTGTGGCGGTTTTACCACATTCTCCACCTTCTCAAACGAAACACTGAATCTGCTGCGTGAAGGCGCACTCCTCCCCGTGCTCGCCTATACGCTCATCAGCGTGGTGGGCGGACTCGCATTGCTCTACATCGGCCGCCTCATCATGAATCTGTAACGCCCATTGACACAACGCCTCTGAAACATGCCAAAGGCATGTGCCTACGGCCGTGTGAAAACGTGGTAGTTTTTGTTATCGGTTGTATTCTTCGTTGAGACGGCGCACCACTGCCAGTTTTTCTGCGCTGCGAATCAATCCTTTTGCACTGAAGAAGTTGATGCCGTCGGCGCCTGCTTCAATTGAGATTTTCGCTGCATGGTAAACCTCCTCTGCTGTGATATTAGGCACGAAAATACCAGA
>JAKSMA010000209.1 GCA_024400895.1 Muribaculaceae bacterium
CAAATCGTTGAGCGCAACTTTGTCAAATCGCTCTGCAAAATCGCGCAGAGCCTTGTCGCCATCGTTGCGAACGGCAGCCAGAATATTTGCCACGGTGTCGTGAAGTTCGCGAGTGTCGGCCACAGCTCTCTTCATCAGTTCGGACCATTCGCCACGACTTGGATATTTGATGGTTTGTATAGTCATTTCTTTCAGTTTTGTAATTTCTCTTTGTCTCAAGAAATCAGATTCCCAAATTTAAAATCTATCCCCCAATCTCTAACTACTAATTTTCTTTTACAACACCATTTCTTCGATGTTGAGCACGAGAATGCCTGTGGCACCCACGGCTTTAAGAGCATTGATGCAAGTCCATAGTTTCTTTTCCTCAAGCACCGTGTGCACAGAGCACCAGTTTTCGTCGGCAAGGGGCAGAACAGTAGGGCTCTTTATGCCAGGCAGAATGGCCAACACCGCCTGGAGTTTTTCGCGAGGCACATTCATCAGCACATATTTCTTGTTCTCTGCCTCTTTCACAGCCTCGATGCGGAACAGAAGTTCGTTGAGAATCGCTTGTTTCTCATCATCGAGGTCGTTTGTGCCGCCAATCAGCACCGCTTCGCTTGGTAGCACTACTTCCACTTCACGCAAATTGTTGCTAATCAAAGTGCTGCCGCTCGACACAATATCGAAAATACCATCGGCCAGCCCGATGCCAGGGGCAATTTCCACCGATCCGCTAATCACGTGAATGTCGGCCTTGATATTGTTTTTGGCAAGGAAATCGGAAAGGATTTCTGGGTAGCTGGTGGCAATCTTCTTGCCGTTGAACCATTCCACGCCCTTATAGTCGGCCTCCTTTGGAATGGCCAGCGACAAGCGGCACTTGCTGAAGCCCAATGGGCGAATCTGTTTCACATCCTTCTTCTTCTCAAGCACCTCGTTCAGCCCAACGATGCCGATGTCGGCAGTGCCCGAAGCCACAGAGTCGGGGATGTCGTCGTCGCGGAGAAAGAGGAGTTCCACGGGAAAATTGCGTGAAGGCACCAGTAGCGTGCGTTTCACTGCCACAAGTTTAATACCAGCCGCTTTCAGCAGCTCCATAGTCTCTTCATAGAGGCGTCCTTTCGATTGTACGGCAATACGTAACATAATATTATCTGTTGGGTTTAGTTTGTTTTAAAATAAAAATCCGACCATCCTGCATTTCAGGAAAGTCGGTTCAAATCGTTTTCTGCTGTTATGAAATTCACATTCTCAATGCACAACGCCACTCAACTCTCCTCTAAAGGCAGCTGTAATGATGATGGTGATGGAAATGCATTTTGCTCATAACAAATAATCTATTTCGACACAAAGGTAACACTTTTCTCAAAAACCACAAAATTTCCCTCCGATTTATTACAAAACCAAGTGAATATAATGCTGTAGAAGTCCTCCAGCCGATAAGGGCAATCCAATCCATTTCTGTGTGAATTATTTGTCGGAATTGAATATTTTAGAGCGAATTATTTGTCGGAATTGAATATTTTAGTGTGAATAATTTCTAAAGGAACTTCTTTAGAAGTGCCTCTTTCATAGATGCTTGTGGGGGGATTAGGGGTGGCTTTTTAGCTGTTTGTTGATGCGGCGTTTTACGATGGAGTAGGCGTGCTGGAAGAGCGAACTGTCTTTCATCGTGCCGAGCATTTCTTTGAATCGGCATACGGGAATCACAAAGGTGAGCTCGTTTTCCGGTACCAATAACCTTGCCGATGGGTCGAGCATGCCAATGAAGCAGCGACGTCCGTTGTTGCGATTTTCTTTCAATGCCATTGATACAATGCTGGCACAACCCGAGCCGAATGGCGCACTCACAGCATCATCGTCGTTGTTGTCGAAGAATGCCCACGAGCATAGGCCAGAAAGTATGTCGGGCGTGGCGAAAAATAGAATGCCGTCCACTTCTTCAAGGTCGCAAATTTGGTCAGCCCTCCTGAAATTGAGATAGGGCTTGTCGGTGATTTTCATTTCGAGCGCCTCAACATATTCTTTCACCATTTCTGGGGTGAGCTTATAATGTTCGACTTCACTTACAAATGTAGGAATCCTTTCTTGCATGTGGGAGAATTGTGTGTACAAACCACCCCCTCCGCACTTCACATTCTCTGCGCAAAGGGTGAGAGGCTCACCATCCCTGACATTACTGATGGCTCCTACCATACATCTTGGAATGCTTCTAATTTCCGATGCTGGAGTGTGGCTATATCCAAAAGCGATAGGCATTGGCGCTGCATCACCAAAGGCTTCCTTGTAAAGTTCAATAAATTGCTTGATTTCCATATTTCGTTATTATTGTTGTTTTCTGATTTCCAATGTCACTTCGAGGTAGGAGCGACGGCCTTCTATGTAGTCGGTGTAGAGCGTTTCGGGGTCGCGGCCACGGAGCACTTTGCACTTGCCGCATTCTTCGCAGCAGTGCAGGCATCGCCACTGCTCAAGCACGTGGGCGCGCCGCTGCTCGCGTGTGGTGTTATCGGTGGCGTTGTGCTCTGACATATTTGCGAAGATTATAAGCTGCGTGAACGTCGCCCGACGCTCCCGCAAGGTTGAGAATGGCAAAAATACAAACAGCCACATTGCCAATGGCTACGCCCACGATGGCTGGGATGAGCCCCAGCACAATGCCAGGCATTAGCGAAACGATGTTGCGAACATTGGTTGCTATGGGCAACTGGTAGCGGCAATAGGCGTGCAGACCTTTAAGACTGATGCCGTAGGAAATGGTCTTGTAGTTGTTGTCCGACACATAGGCGCAGGTCACCCCGTGTATCATTTCGTGCACAGGGATGCTAACGATGAAGCTCGCAATTGCCAGCAGCACAGCCATCAGTGTGATGACGGGCACACCGTGAAACAACAAAAACAATGGCACAACAACGATGCTTGCCCCCATTAGGCCGCAAAAGAAATGGATAAGTGAATTCATGACAATAGTTGAATAGTGATAAAGGTGTTGACACCCACGAGCGCCAGCCACCAGAAAATGAAAATAATTAAGTTGACAGTGTAGTACGACACGTTCCACTTGTCGGCAATCTTCAGCAAATCGTCGACACAGAGGTCAAACGCTGGCTCCATCGGTCCCTTGTAGTGCTGATAGAGGCAAACTGAACCAACCACATAAATGCTGGCATAGGCCACCATCATCACCACACAAAGAATGGAAATCCACGATGGCGACAGGCAAGCCGCCCAAATGCTTGCTCCAAGAGGAATGAGCGCACTGATAAGCAACAGCACGCCCTGCACCCAAAGGTTGAAAACCACAGATATTTGCTTGTAGTTGAGGTGGAAAATTTTCCCCAACAATTGGAGGAACCCTACACATATCATAAACGGAAGGAGTACGATGAGCGAGATTCCTGATTTCAACGGATTTTTTGATAATGATGCCATTGTGTTATAGTTTGAGTGTTTGTAGGATGGATTTGGGAAGTTTGCCGCGCACGAGGTGGTAGGATTCGCTAATCCAGTCCTTCACCTGTTGGTCGGTTAGACCGCTGTCGAGCACCAGGTTGTTCCAGTGGCGCTTGTTCATGTGGTAGCCAGGGCTGACGCCGGCATAGCGTTCGCGGAGTTCTTCACCACGTTCGGGAAGCAATTTCACCTCCACGGTGGGGCGTGGCGCACCAAGCCAAAGAATGGCAAACCATTTGCCTCCGATGCGAAACGACAGCCAGTCGGGGGCAAACAAATCTTCCGTTGCTCCCGGAAGCGATAGGCAATATTCCCTTACATCCTCAATGTTCATGCTTCCACCCATTTAAATTTTGCATCGCCAGCCCCGATTTCGAAGTGGAGTTTCACGATGCCAAGGTCCATTTTTGTGTAGCCCACCATCGAAAATCCACGTTTGGCTCTCACTTGGTGC
>JAKSMA010000021.1 GCA_024400895.1 Muribaculaceae bacterium
GTATCGTCTTAACTTCTTTAACTTCCTAACTTCTTAACTCCCTAACTCATCTTCCAAAAATCCTCTTCTTCTCTTCTCTAATTTTGCCCAAGTGAAAGATTTGCATTATCTTTGCCAAGCAATTGTGCGATGCCTCCGTAGTTCAACGGATAGAACGAAGGTTTCCTAAACCTTAAATCAGGGTTCGATTCCCTGCGGGGGTACGAAGAAGAAGGTGTTAATACATTGTATAACAATGTGTTGACACCTTTTGTTGTTCAGCAGATTGGCAACATTATGGCGATTTAGCCCAAAAAGAGGCTCAGTAGGAAGAAGGTGAGGGGGAGGGGCTGCGAAAGAGGGCTGGAGGCCCGATGTGTGAGCGCGAGCGAACGATAACCCCGGTTGGAGCGGAACGCGTAGGCCGGGGAGCAGGGAAGAGTCCTCCCAACCAAAGCGGGCTGAAAGTCCGCGACTGCTGCTATCTTGGCAACGGGGAAAGTGATAAAAACAAAAATTTCCACACAAAAAAACAATAAACTGTTACAAAGTGTCAAATATTTTTTATAAATTTGCATTGGAAATTTAAATTATATTTGATTATGAAGAAAATTTTACTCGTTCTTGCTGCGGTTTCTTCATTCGCTACGGCTTTTGCTCGCGACGTAATTGTTGAAAAGGCAGCTTCCCAAGAAGCAAATTTGAAATTAACTAATGTTGTGGTTCGTGATGGACAGCCAGTCTTCGCTGCTCCTATGAAATCTCCAGAAAACAGTTTGTGGTATAAGCGTCCTGCTGGTTCGTTGTGCCCTTCTCTTTCTGGATATCTTACCACGCAGAACTCTGGATGGGTTCGCGTTTCCAATGCTGTTAACTTCTTCCCTGCGCAGAGCACGGTTGAATTAGTGAATGCAAGTTCTTCTCCAGCATCTACTCAATGGAATTTCACTGCAAGAAAAAAAGGAAAGGCCATTGACTTTAAAAATGTAGAAGTAAAGAATGGCAATGCATATGTCACAACATTTGGTTGCGGTGCATATCCTGTTCCACAGTTGGAAGGTGCTGCTGGCACATACTACTGGGGTGAGGAAGCTCCTGGGGCTGATAATTATGCTTCAATGGTTGGTGTCGACTCGCTATATGATGTAGGCTTTGAAGAAATACCTCTTGACGTGACCGTTTTCCAAGGCTCAGGTGGTCAGTATTATGTTGGTACGCGTGTCGACCGTGTCGACTTCAACGGCGACGGCGCAGCTGAGGCTGTTTGGCAGGATGGTTTCCACATGTTCTACCCAAAGCCACTTGCTCCATTATCGTTCAGCCGCATTGATATTCCTGTTACCAGCTATAGTGGTGAATTCTTCTCAGGTGAAGGCAAGCTCACCTTCACTATCTATAAGGTGAAAAGCACTCCTGCTGGCGGCAAGACCTTCGGCGATGTAATTTATACCACTCAACTCGATGCTTCGAATTTTGCTCAGGAACCAGGTATCCTCATTATGGGTAAGCAAGCCCACTTGTTGATGTACATGAATCCCGACAAGCAAAGCTTTATTACAATTGATGAAGAATTTGCTGTTGAACTTAAAGGTTTCCAACAACCTGGTGTAGATATCGGTACACGCACCGTAATTAGATTTGCAAGTGCGAAGGCCAATCCTGAAGCAGTGCCTGTGCTGTATCGCGACTTCCAAGATCGCAACGGTAATTTTGTTGGTAGCGTGATATATGGCAACAAGGATATGGGTGTGCCCATTTCGTTCTACGGTGGATATGATGTCGTGAGAATAGAGTCTGAAAATTCCGACATCCAGGTTAGTGCCGATGGTGCATCTTGCTCATCTTCCGTACGCATGGCCACTTCCGCTTCTTGGGTTTCCAAGGCTGGCGCAGAACTGTATAAGTTGGTGGATGCTCCAGAATGGGTAAAGGGTGTTAATGCTCAAAAGGTGGAACAAAGCCTCTACGACCTCACAGTGGTTTGCGACCCACTTCCTGCCGGAATGGAATCTCGCAGTTGCCAAGTGAAGGTGAAGAGTTATATGGCTGCTGAAAGCGATGTGATCACTATCACTCAAACTGCTGCTGGTCCAGCTCTCCTTGGCGATGTGAATGGCGACGGCGAAGTGAACGTGAGCGACGTTACCGCACTTATCAACAGAATTCTCGGCACCGCTTCGTTCGACGACTCTGTTTGTGATATCAATGGGGATGGCGTAGTGAACGTGAGTGATGTTACCGCACTTATCAACAACATTCTGGGTGAATAACCCCCCGACTAATTATTAACTCAACAATATAAACATTTATGAAACGACTGCTTTTATTGGCTTTTGCCGTCATGGCTATGCTTGGCGCAAGGGCAGAAGAGGATGCGAATGCAGTGTTTGTGCATCCAAAGGACGGTGTGCCGGTGGCTTATCTCTTTGAGGCTAAACCAGTGGTTACCTACACCGAGAGTGAAATAGTGATTAAAGGAACAGGCATCGATGTGGTTTATGCTATCGCAGATGTCGAAAAAATGGACTTTGATGTTGTGCAGCCCACTTCAGTCGACGATGTGAAGGCTTCAAACGTGAAGGTTATGTGCAATGGCGACCAGGTGACTGTGAGCGGTATCGAGGCTCAATCTCCCGTTTTCGTTTACAATCTCGCCGGACAGATGGTGGCCAAAGCTGTAGCCGATGCTGGTGGTAGTGCTTCTGTAGAAGTGCCTGCAGCTGGTCCAAACTTCTATATCATCAAGACAAATTCAGTTTCATTTAAAATTGCTAAAAAATAATATTCAGTTATGAAAACAAGAAATATCGCAGTAGCAGCAATGCTTGCACTTTGTGGTACAGCATTTGCACAAACATCAATGAAGATAACTTTCAAGGATGCATCAAAGCAACCTGTTTCTTACGACATCTCAGAAGTTAAGGAAGTTACTTGGGAAACTTCAGAACCTGCCGACGAACGTATCGTGGATATGGGCCTCTCTGTTAAGTGGGCGTCGATGAATGTGGGCGCTACCACTCCTTATGAAACTGGTAGCTTCTTCCAATGGGGTGAAGTTAAACCGCAAACAGGTAGTTTCAACTGGGCAGACTACGATCATTGCTTGGGTAGCAACAACACGCTCACCAAGTATGCCAACAGTGAAACCTTTGGCTTGGAAGTTGACAACCAGGGCGTTCTCCTTCCGGAAGACGACGCTGCTACAGTTAATTGGGGCGAGCACTGGCGCACTCCTACACTTGAAGAGTTCAATGAATTGCTCAACAATGTAACAAAGGAAACTGTGGTTATCGGTGAAGTGAAGTACATCAAGCTCACCAGCAAGGTGAATGGTGCAGAGTTGTGGTTCCGCCCAGGTGGATATGGTAGTGATAACAAGTTCACTATGCCAACCACAATGGTTTATTTGTGGCTTGCTGATTGTGAATTCCAATACATGTGCTTCCGCGCATGGGAAGGTATTATGGGCACCGGCACCACTTCTGGTAATTTCCAATCGGGTTACGGCGACCGCCGTTTTGGCAACAATGTTCGTCCAGTTTACGTTCCTTAAGAACAAGAGCAACATAGCATAATTTAGGGCTGTGCCGCACTGAAGGCGCAGCCCTTTTTTTTTCCTCGATGTCACGAATTTTTATGGGGGGCTGTACGAAAACTAAAATTACAGAATTGCAGTTTGCAGATTGAAAGTAGAGGTTTTGGTGTTCAGGCAGGAAGCCTGCACTTGTGAGTAACCGGGTACGCAGTGCCCGGATAAAAGAAGCAAAATTACTCAGGCTGGAGGCCAGTACTTTGTAAATTGCTTGCAAATCTGCAAGTGGCAGGAAATCTTTGTGCTTGTAGGTACTGGCTTCCAGTCAGGGGGGATGGGGGCTTTCGTTTTCCGTAGGCAAAATCTCCTCCGTCGATTTTCCCCACGGTTACTCTACTGCTGGCTTCCAGCCAGAACGTGGCACCTCCTTACAATTTGTAACTTTTTTAGTGTACCCCGTTTTAGTTCTCGGACAGCCTGTGGGGGGCAACTATGTTTGTTCAATGTCACGAATTCAGCGAATGAACGGATTTGACGAATGTACGAATTATATTATTTTAGTATTTTTTCGAGCTAAAGCGCTCCCCAGCAAATTTCGATTGCCCCCCCCTCAAACTTGTTGTCTCGTAGACACAAAAAAATCCTGAAGGCAAGCCTCCAGGACCTTTTTTGATATTCTGATAGAAGTGGTGTATTACTTGATAGCTTGGCCAGCGATGTTGTACTTCACACCATTCTTTTCGATAACCACTTGACCATTTTCAATATACTTGCAAACGCTGTTGGTCTTTTCTACGTTGAGGTCGTTAACACCTGTGACAGGTTCTTGTGGGAAAATGTCGTTCCAAGAGTCGGTAATGCGAAGAGCGTCAACGAGCATGTTTGGACCACTTGCATTGGCAGCTGGCTGACGGAATTCAAATGCTTGAATTTGTGTAGCGTCAGCGCCAGTGTCGTTTGCTTTCACGAATGGAGCAGAGAGGTCGGTGTTTGGGGTTGGGTTGATAAACACCTTTACAGCATCGTTCTTTGTGCCTTCAACCCATTCGTATGAAAGAACTACAAGATAGGTTTCGCCAAAGTTCAATTCCTGTGCCGCCTTTGCAATCGACATATTGCTATTGCGAGAAACGCCCACTACGAATGTCTCTTCTGAAGTGCCCGTTAAGATCGACATTCTACCGATTTCTGAAGGGGTGCCACCATCCACGAATTTTGTGTACGAAGTTGTGCCTGGAGCGAGGAATGAGAAAGAGAAGGTAGAAGCTGCTGGCAAACTTTCAACATTCATCAGGAATGCTGCGTAGAGCGTTTTGCCAGTTTCAGCAACGATAGGCTTGTCGGCCATCTTCACCATTGCGTCTTGGCCGTTAGCTACAGCGGCAAGCTTTACAGCGCCACCCACTGCTGTGTTTTGGTAACCTGCTTTAGTAAGTGGAGAGTTTACCACTTGAATCAAACCACCAGTCTGGGTGTTGTAGTGCATCCAGTTACCATTGGTGAGCTCTGCATTCAAAAGGTTGCCAACGGGGTATTCAAAGTTGTCGGATACCAGTGTTTCTGCATTTGCACTGAAAGATGCAGCTGTGAGCGCTGCGGCTACGAGAGTAAAGATTTTCTTCATAATATAAATATTTTTACGATTTTACAGATATTCTCTAAAAATGATTACAAATTTACACAAAATTGCTTAAAATCCAAAATCATCCGTAAGAAAATTCATTGTCTTCACAAAAAATCCCGAGGAAAAGGCTGTGGAGCGATAGGGCAGAAAGCCCGAAATGTTCTGGCTGGAAGCCAGTACCTACATACACAGAGATTTCCAGATACTTACACGTTTGCGAGCGATTTGCGCAAATCCTGACACTATGATAGCCTAAAATCTTATCCATGCCCTAATGGACTTTCTGGGATAATCTGTAAATTGCAATTCTATAATTTCAAGTTTTCAGATAGCCTCACCCCAAAAAAAACTCATGCGCCCTTTCACACACGCCAGCGGCGCGCACAAAAAAAGAGATGCAGCGCTTCGCAGCGTTCATCTCTTTTTATAAATTAGGAAAAATTGATATGTATGAATAAATAAGCCTGTTTTATTTATCTTGCTAATGTCGTACTTATTGATTAGAAATGGAAGTCAACGCCTACGCCAAGCACATTGTTGGCACGGGTAAAGTCGCTCTTGTATTCAAGGCCAGTGTTAGCGTCGGTTTCTGTCATTTTCTTGTGGCCGTAGAGAGTGGTGAAGTATGCCACATTCACGTCCACCTTCTTGCTTGCGTGGATGCAAGCACCGAGGCCGATAGAGTTGCTGTTCACTACATACGACTTGTCTTCCATATATGCGTCGGTTGTGCCATAGTTGGTGTTTTGCCAACCAGCGCTGAGGGTCACCTTCTTGTTGAGGTCGTATTCCACACCTGCGTTGTATTCATAAGTGCCACGCTTGAGCAGCTTTTCGCGATGGCCGTAAGAAGTGGCTTGCTTATCGAAGAAGTAGTGGAAACCCACATTTACGGTGAATTGGTCGGTCACTTTCATGCCGGCACCGAGAGTGAGCAGGGCAGGGATGTCGCTTGCGATGCTTGTGCCGTCTTCAAATTCGCCGAGCGAGTGTTCGAGGCCTTCATCGAATGTTTTGCCAAATTCCGTCATCTTGCCGATGAGAGTGTTTTGTGCGCCAGCCACGATTTCTTTATAAGGAGTGCCTTCATACTTTTGCACCAATTGAGGGTTGAGGAGTTCCACACCGTAGTCGAGTGCAAGCACTTGAGGCAGATTGCCGATACTTGGAGCCAAGTTCACCGACTTGTTTTTCAAGCGGAGGCGAGTCTTGAATTCATATTTTGCAGAGAAATTGAATTGACCAGTCTTCACATCCACACCGATGAATGGGGTGAAGCCCACACCGCTTTGGTCGCAGTTCAGTTCAATGTTTGCTGAGTTAGGCTTGGTCTTGTCGATAACCATGCTCAAAGGCACACCGCTCACGGTGATGTCCTTCACATAGCCATAATAGTTAGCCTTGGCGATAACGCCGCGCAGACCGGCTGCCACTGCCAAGTTTTCGTTCACCTTGTAAGCGCCAGCGAGCGAGATGTTCCAGAAAAACTGGCTACCACGCATGTAGCTGTCGTAGGTGTAGGCTGGGCTCTTGAAGAGCTTGCTCAAACCTGGGTCCTTGATGCCGAGTGCTGACAATTTTTGGCTTGCTTCGTCGATGCCGGCAGCCAATTGTGTAACGCCGAGGCCTGTGTTAGCCACGATGCGTTCGAATGAGCCGAGGCCATTGTCGAATTCGCACTTACCGCCGCCGCCACCGAGGGAGAAGTTGGCTTGGAGCGACCAGTCTTTAAAATTATATGCAAATTGTACCGAAGGCAAAACTGGGGCAAATGCCTTACCCTTGAATTCGCGTTCGTTAGAAGTGTTGTTTGCATTGTAAGCGAATGGAGCGTATTCATTCTTCACGGTGCGTGATTGAATAGCGGTTTGCCAGTTGACAGAGAGGTGGATGCCTTCAGGAAGGAATGCCACACCTGCAGGATTGCTGTATACGCCGTCGATGCCGATACTTGCCTCACGGCTCATCATACGGTTGAACGCCACGTTTTGGTTGGTGTTGGTGAGCATGCCGCCTGCCTGTGCAGAAAGGCCCATCAAAGCGCCCAAACCAATTAAAGTAATTTTCTTCATTTCGTAATAATTTTGTGTTATATGTTTTATCTCGGGTACAAAATTACAACAAAAAATCCGATTTTGTGTTCAAAAGCACATATAAAATGGTAAAATTCTCACAACTTGTTAACTTTTGTTATAATAGTTATTAATAACTGCAAAAAGCAACATATTTTAAGAAATTGATGTGCGCATGTGGGTGTTTCCCACAAATTGGAAACGGGAGAGGTGGCAGTGAATGTATGGATTTGTGAAGAATATTTATTATCTTTGCAAACAAGAATTTATAGAAATAGGATTTGCCACTAATTATCCGAAATATTTTGAAGAAAGATGACCGAGCCTAACATACTTCTAATATTACAATCGTGTTCACTGACAGTGTCGGCACTGTTGGCGCTCATATTGTTGGCTTCGCGCATTCATCATCCTCAAACGAGTGCAAACTACGAAACCTCGCGCTGGTTGATGTTTACCAGTATGCTCATCTACGTGGTGCACTATTTCCTTCAGATTCGATTCGGGTTCCGCGCCAGAAGTGAAGAACTGGGTGCGCTTATCAACATCCTGTTCTATTCCCCTGTGTCCTACTTATTGTCGTATGCGTCGCTGCGCATGGTGAGCAACCGTCATCACAAACGGGTGTACATGTGCGTGAGCGTCGTAGGCATGGCGCTTGTGTTCGGGTGCTTTGTGGGCGGATATATCGTTCTTGGCACACCCACCAACCCTATCCCACTGAAAGCGCTGGGCACCGTGTTCTTCATTTCCATTCTGTGGCTCACCATCTATCCTTCTAAAGAAATCCGACGCGTAACGCGCCAGGTGGAAAATGAAACCGGTGGCGATATCCGTCAGTTCAACCTCTATATGCGCACCGGCACCATCCTGCTCTATGCTATTGCCGTTCTGCTCCCATTCTGCATCTATTCAATAAAGTCGCTGGCAGTGTTGGGGCCTATCTTTCTGATTGCACTGGTGCTCTATGTGCTCAGCTTTGTGTCATTAGGCTTTAATCTGTCGCAGGTGAGCGACATCATCGACGAAGAGTCGGAGGTCGACGATGACGAAAGCGCTTCAGAGCCGGTTGCTGATAAAGAAGAAAGCACCCAGGCGGTGAACGAACTGACCGAAGAGCGGAAAGAGGCGATTCGCAAGGCCATAGAGCATTGGCGAGCAGAAGGAGGCTACAGCCAGTCGGATGTGAACAGCACCAATCTGGCTGCGAAACTCCACATATCCAAGCGCCACCTCATCCTCTATCTCTCCGAATGCGAAGGCAAGACATTCCGCGTTTGGCTCAGCGAATTGCGCATCGAAGAAGCCAAGCGAATGCTTTTGGAGGCCGAAGATTATAAGTTGGAAACCATTGCCTACGCTTGCGGCTTCAGCCACCGCAACTATCTCCAAAACCGCTTCAAGTCGATTACGGGTTTCACTCCACGCGAGTGGCAGGATGTCCACAAAAAAAGCTAACCTTTTTTATCGAAAATATAGCAAATAGGTGTACGATTTGTGCGAATCGTACACCTATTTAGCATAAATCGTACACTTTTATGTGGAAATCGTACAAATATTTATATGTAATCCGCTTAAATTTGTGCCAATAAAAAACTACAACAAAGGATTCTTCTATGGTCAAACCAGCTACATTTTCTGATTTTGAATTGCTGATGATTTGCGTCGGTGCACTTTTTGTGTGTCTGGCCGTGGGTTATTTTTGCTACTGGATCGACAGAAGGAATCGTGAAAAATGAAAATTCTCTAAATCACAAAATCATTAAATAAACTCTATAAACAAAAACGGATATGAAACATCGAAGTAAATTCCTTCTGCGGCTCAAAGCGTTATTGATAGCCGTGATGCTCATTCCTCAAGCGGCATGGGCAGTTACTGGTTCGGGAACTCGTGAAGATCCCTTTATCGTGGAAAAAGGTTCGGATATCGACGACCTGTACAACTTGTTCAAGAATGTGGACCTATATCATGCATACACGCATGGCCAGCAGCCAGGTCCGGAGATTCACATTGTCAAAGATATTGTTCTCACCTCTTCTTTCCAGCCTTTTGGCACCACAACGTATCCATTCTGTGGGGCTATTGAAGGTGAAGGGCATACAATTAGCGGTTTGAATCTCAACTACACCACCAGCAATCAGGGCTTTATTGCTGTGGCAAAAGATGCTTCAATATATAATCTGAAACTGAAAGGTCAGATGACCTCAAGTAAAAGCGGATTAACGAACATTGGTACAGTGATTGGTTTGGCAAAACAATCAGCAAGGTTAAGCCATGTGCAGTCGGAAGTGAATATCACTATTAACGGCGTTGCTCAAAGTCACATTGGCGGACTTATTGGCCATATGGATAAGGACGGTGGCTTCTTTAACGCTGTAGTGGAGTCGACTTATCATGGTGTGATTAATGCCGGCAAATCTACCGATTGCATTGGTGGCATTGTCGGGTTTGCTCATGCAGAGTCAACTGGTTATATTAGTCGTTGTATCTCCGATGGTTCAATCTACTCTACTGGCTCGGGCCCATATATGGGCGGTATTCTTGGTTACCTTAACAATGAAACTAACATTTTCGACGGTCCGATTGACTGTTTCAGTCGCATGGGTCTTCACCACAAAGGCAGCGGCGCTTATGTGGGTGGTATTGCAGGCCGCCTCAGGGCTTACGTCAGCCGTGTGATAAATAATATATGTATAGCCGATTCGTGCAACAACCATCCTTACAACACCGATGGTTCTCATAAGGTTCCCGAGTCGAATGTGACTTGCACCCCGGAAGAAGCCAGATCAGGAAAAGTGGCTTGGATGCTTCATCCTTCAAACGAAGATTACCCCGTGTTCTTCTACTTCCTTCAGAAGTTGGGTACTGATGATTGCCCAAGAGGAAGATTCTATGAAACGGATGACGAAGTGTCCTCACTCCATGTCTATTATTTGCAACCCAAGACTTGCAAGAATGTGGATGTGGGAGAGAAAGTATACACCAATTCTTCATCACTTCCTCCTATTCACACCTTACAAAAAATAGAAGCTGTGGCCCCAACATGCTACAAAAGGGGCAACATTGAATATTATCAATGTGTTGACTGTTATGTTCAATTCGCTGACAGTGAAGGCTTAAAACAACTTACTTATAAAGATGTTACGCTTGAAAAATTACCTCATGCCTACGTTGACGAATGGACTTGGACCAACAACGGAACAAAAGCCACTTGCGTAAGAAGGTGTACGGTTAAAGAATGCGGATATAAGTACAATGCTGGTACCGTGACTATGAGCGATGGTGGTATTGTGGTTTATTCAACCACACAGGCATCGTGTTCGCACAGAGGTGGACACACTAATAAGGCCACACTCGTGATTGATGGCGTGAATCATGAATCCACCTATTTCGTTGCCGAGACGCCTCGATTGCCTCACAAATTTGTGAATGGTGAATGTAGCGTGTGCCATGAAGGCGAATATCTCACCTTCACCTCTACCGGCAACACTACCATTGCACTGACAAACCTCAACGGCAACGCGCCTGTGATTGAATATAGCATTGATGGTGACGAAGTGTGGACTCCTTGGGACTATAACACTATCAGTCTGACCAACGGTCAGGAGGTGAAAATGCGCGGTGTCAACGCTACCGGCTTCAGCAATCCTAAGAAAGTGGCATTTGCCGACAACACTCCTATGTCGACCTTCATCACTGGTGGCGACGGTAAGATTGCGGCAAGCGGTCGTCTGATGAGTTTGGTGGATGGTAAAGGTACTGCCACCACAATTCCTTCAGAATCTTGCTTCCGCGACATATTCAAGAATTGTGCGAACCTCACCACAGCACCTGCGCTCACTGCCACCACCTTGACCAAGGAGTGCTATCGCGGTATGTTCTATAATTGCCCAGGCCTCACTCAGGCTCCTGCATTGCCTTCAACCAAGCTCGCAGAACGCTGCTATTATGCTATGTTCTACAATTGCCAGCTTCTCACCAAAGCACCTGCTTTGCCAGCCACCACACTTGCTGTTGGTTGCTATGAAGGTTTGTTCCGTCAGTGCACTGGCCTAAAAGAAGCGCCTTACTTGCCCGCAAAGACTTTGAAGAGCAATTGCTACTATCGCTTGTTTGATGGTTGCACCAAATTGAATTATGTGAGAGCTGAATTCTCTGATTGGGCTGGAGCCACCAATTTGTGGATGAGAGGTGTAGCTGCAACTGGTTTGCTCGAAGCTCCTGTGGCTCTCAACTGCAGCACACGTGGCGACAACACACTTCCTGTTGGATGGAATGTTGCCTATACCGACGCAGCGCTTCATCCCGATCCGTTGTCATTCACTGCACAGGAAAGCGGCTCCACTGTGACGTTTACCTCAAGTGCTCCTGCCGATTATGTCACCCTCCAATATTCTACCGACAATGTGCTGTGGCAAAGATATAATCGTGACACTCCGATTACGCTTAACAAAGTTGGCGACAAGGTGTATTTCCGCACAACAGCAGAATTGACAAAAGCACGTTTTTCGTTAGGCGAAAACTTAGTATTTAGAATGACGGGAAAGATTGCAGCTGGAGGTTCAATCATGTCGCTTATTGCCACATCTGAAGCAACAGATTCTGTTTTTGGCAGTGCATTCTGCTATACGTTTAAAAATTGTACTGCGCTCACAAAAGCTCCTAAGCTCCCAGCCACAAAAGTGGGCTATCAAAGCTATCTGTGCATGTTCGATGGCTGTACATCTCTTACCGAGGTTCCCGAAGAACTTCCTGCCGACAACCTGCCAGAATCAGCCTATTGGGGTATGTTCAGAGGCTGTACCTCGCTTAAGAAGGCACCAAAGATGCTTGCTAAAACCTTTGTAGGGATGGCATGCTGCGATGAAATGTATAATGGTTGTTCCTCTCTTGTAGATGTGCCTGATTTGACCGCTACAAAATTGAGCGAATTATGTTATTCAAAAATGTTTAAAGATTGTACTTCTCTCACCAAAGCACCTGCTTTGCCTGCCACAGTGGTAAGAAGCTGCTATTATTTTATGTTTGAAGGTTGCACATCTCTTGTCGACGCACCAGCTTTGCCCTCAACGACAGTGGAACCATATTGCTATTCAACTATGTTCAAAGGCTGCACATCTCTTGTCAATGCTCCAGAGTTGCCCGCTACCAAAATTAAAGAGATTTGCTACATTTCTATGTTCGAAGGTTGCACTTCGCTGACTAAGGCTCCAGCGCTGCCTGCCACAGAATTGGCAAAAAATTGCTATCGTACAATGTTTAAAGGTTGCACCTCGCTTACCGAGGCTCCTGTTTTGCCCGCAACAGAAACGGCAGACTTTTGCTATGTCGATATGTTCAAAGGTTGCACCTCGCTAAACCGAGTGGAGGTTGGATTCACTCAGTGGCCAGCTACAGGCTCTAATGGATGGAGTTCTACTACTGATTGGCTTGTAAATGTAGCACCTAAAGGTACATTTGTTTGTCCAGAAGGACTTGAAGTCATATATGGAACCAGCAAAATCCCAGAAGGATGGGTGGTGAGCCATGGCGAACCTGAATATCAGCTTGGCGATGTGAACGGCGATGGCTCGGTTGATGTGACCGACGTGACCGTACTTATCAATAAGGTGCTCGGTGGCGAACCTGCCGAATTCATTCCAGAAGTTGCCGACGTCGACGACAATGGCGTGCTCGATGTCACTGATGTAACTGTGCTCATCAGCAAGATTCTTGCAATGTAAACATATACTCATAAACACAATAGTATTTGTATTAATCTAATCCTTGGAGTGGGGCTCGCGTATGTGGGCTCCACTTTTTCCTTCCTGACACACACAGCTCAGCGAATTGCGCATCGAAGAAGCCAAGCGAATGCTTTTGGAGGCCGAAGATTATAAGTTGGAAACCATTGCCTACGCTTGCGGCTTCAGCCACCGCAACTATCTCCAAAACCGCTTCAAGTCGATTACGGGTTTCACTCCACGCGAGTGGCAGGATGTCCACAAAAAAAGCTAACCTTTTTTATCGAAAATATAGCAAATAGGTGTACGATTTGTGCGAATCGTACACCTATTTAGCATAAATCGTACACTTTTATGTGGAAATCGTACAAATATTTATATGTAATCCGCTTAAATTTGTGCCAATAAAAAACTACAACAAAGGATTCTTCTATGGTCAAACCAGCTACATTTTCTGATTTTGAATTGCTGATGATTTGCGTCGGTGCACTTTTTGTGTGTCTGGCCGTGGGTTATTTTTGCTACTGGATCGACAGAAGGAATCGTGAAAAATGAAAATTCTCTAAATCACAAAATCATTAAATAAACTCTATAAACAAAAACGGATATGAAACATCGAAGTAAACTCCTTCTGCGGCTCAAAGCGTTATTGATAGCCGTGATGCTCCTACCTCAAGCAGCATGGGCTCTTAGTGGAGAGGGAACTAAAGACAACCCCTACATCGTCACTAAAGGTGCCGACCTGGATGTCATCAGGGCAGAAATTGAAGCTGGCAAATGGACTTCAGAAACGAGTAAACAAGTGTATGTGTCGCTTGCCAACGACATTGTGCTCACATCCTCATTCCAGCCAATCGGCACCAAGAATCACCCATTCAGTGGCTATTTCTATGGAAATTTCCACACGATTAGCGGCTTGAACCTCAATTACACTGCCAGCAATCAAGGTCTGTTTGGATGCACATACGCTGCTGAAATATCTGATTTTATACTCAAAGGTTCGATGACTTCAACCAAGAGCGGACTTTCGGCTATTGGCAGTGTGGTTGGTTATGCCGATATCACGAAAATTGGTAAGGTGAAATCCTATGTGAATATCACCATCAAGAATGTTGCTCAGAGCCACATCGGCGGCATTGTCGGGCATATGAGTAGCGGCCAAAGGTCGCGCGTGTTAGTGCAGAATTCGTCTTATCATGGTGTGATTGATGCTGGCAAATCCACTGATTGCATTGGTGGCATTGCTGGTTTTGCCCATGCAGAGGCAACCGGCAGGATTAGTTATTGCCTTACCGACGGCTCGATTTATTCTTCGGCCTCAGGTCCCACTATAGGCGGTATATTGGGCTACAACAACAATGAAACCGATATATTTGGCGTTTGTGATAATTGCTTTAGTCGTGCTGGTCTTCACCATGCGGGTAGCAATGTGCATGTGGGCGGTATTGTGGGCCGACTTAGAGCCTATGGCGACCGTTTGCAGAGAAATGTTTGTCTTGGCGACTCATGCGCCAACAAGGGCTACAACACCGATGGCCCGTCAATCCCGGAGTCAAACTATGTTTGCACCTTTGATGAATGTAAGTCGGGCGCTATATGCTACAAGTTGGTGCCAACTTATAGCGACTACTATCAAAAACTGGGCACACACGACTATCCCCAGCTGAATTTCGAATTGTCGGAAGAGGATGCGATGTCGATGCACGTCTACAAGGTGCAGGATAAAACATGCACTGGCGAAAACGTGGGCGATGAAAGATATTCCAATGATAAAAATCAAAGAATTTACCATGATGTCGAGAAGGTGGAAGCCACAGCTTCTACATGCCATTCCAGAGGTTATGAGGAGCATTACAAGTGCAAAAACTGCGAAAAAGTTTTCCTCGACAGTGAAGCCCTTCAGGCAACAAGTTTATGGGATTTGCAAAAGCCTTACCTCCCCCATACTCTTCGCGGTAATTGGAAATGGTACACGCGCAGTGTGCGCTTAAAAATTGGATGTGTGAATTGTAGTCACGTGGCACTCAATGAGGATATTTATTTCACAGATCCAGAGGTGAAGGCAACAACAATAGAAGCCTCCTGCTCACACCGAGGCGGAACAAATTATGTGGTGGAATATACCCACGAGGGGGTGAAGTATTCCGATTCCCACTTTGTACCAACATCTCCTCGATTGCCTCACAAATTCGTGAACGGCGAATGCTCAGTGTGCCACGAAGGCGACTATCTCACCTTTACAGCCACCGGCGAATCTTCAATTGCGCTGACCAACTACAATGGCAACACGCCAGCGATTGAATACAGCATTGATGGTGACGAAAATTGGACCACATGGGACTATAGCACCATTACTCTGGCAGATGGAAGCGAGATTAAAATGCGTGGCGTGAATGCCAAGGGGTTCAGCAATCCGAAGAATGTGGCGTTTGTGGATGGCACTCCTATGTCGTCGTTCGTGATGACTGGCTCGATTGCAGCAAGTGGACGCCTCATGAGCCTCATCGACGGCCATGGCACTGCCACCGTGATTCCATCGGAATCGTGCTTCCGCGACATTTTCAAGGCGTGCGAAAGCCTGACCACTCCTCCCGAACTCACAGCCACCACATTCACCAAAGAGTGCTATCGTGGCATGTTCTACAACTGCCCGGGCTTGACCAAGGCTCCTGCTTTGCCCGTCACAAAACTTGCAGAGCGCTGCTATTATGCGATGTTCTACAACTGCAAAAGCCTTACGGAGGCTCCCGCTTTGCCTGCCACAACACTTGCCACCGGATGCTACGAGGGCATGTTCCGTTCGTGCACAGGTATCAAGACAGCGCCATATCTGCCAGCGAAGAAACTGGCGTCGAACTGCTACTATCGTTTGTTCGACGGCTGTACTAGCCTGAACAGGGTGGAAGTGGAGTTCGACGACTGGAATGGCGCCACCAACTATTGGCTCAGAGACGTGGCTGCTACTGGCACGTTTGTCTCTCATTCAACTCTTGATTGCAGCACACGCGGCGTGAACACCATTCCTGAAGGCTGGAATTGGCTAACCGGAAAGAGAGTGCTTCACCCCAACCCAATCTCGTTTACAGCGCAGCAAGAATCATCGTCGGTGCAACTGTACAACAACCCCAATAGCTACAGTCTTGATTATGAGAAGGCTATTTTCCAATATTCTACCGACAACGTGAATTGGAAAGAATATGATTGCAGTCAAGCCATCACCCTCAACAAAGTTGGTGACAAGGTGTATTTCCGCACTGTCAATGACAGAAATCAGGGATTGTACCATAGTTCGAGTGTCAATTATAAATTCTTGATGACAGGAAAGGTTGCCGCTGCAGGTAGCGTCATGTCGTTGCTTTACACCAAAGAGGGGGTGGATGCTTTGCCTCGTAAGGCGTTCCGCCGTTTGTTTGAAGGCTGCACCGCGCTCACAAAGGCTCCCGAATTGCCTGCCCACACTTTGGCGGACTCATGTTACAACAACATGTTTGAAGGCTGCACCGCTCTCACGCAGGCTCCCGAATTGCCTGCTCAATCTTTAGCAAAAGATTGCTATGCCTACATGTTCCAAGGTTGCACATCTCTGCTCAATGCTCCAGCACTGCCTGCTACCACACTTGCATCTGAATGCTATTTGGGCATGTTCAAGGACTGTGAAAGCCTTAAAGGGGTTCCTGATGCGCTGCCTGCCGAATCGTTGGCAGAGATTTGTTATAACGCCATGTTCAAAGGCTGCACCTCTTTGACCAAAGCCCCTGCGTTGCCAGCAACAAAATTGGCTGATTATTGCTATTGGTCTATGTTTGAAGGCTGCACCTCTTTGGCCAAAGCCCCCGAGTTGCCAGCCACCACAATGGCATATTATTGCTACCATTCCATGTTCAGGGGCTGCACATCACTCACAGAAGCACCTGCATTGCGAGCCTCCACATTGGCTGATTACTGCTACAATTCAATGTTCAGGGGTTGCACCTCTCTGGGCAAAGCCCCAGAGTTGCCAGCAACCACATTGGCTGATTATTGCTACCAATCAATGTTCAGGGGCTGCACCTCACTCACAGAAGCACCTGTGTTGCCAGCAACCACATTGGTAAAATATTGCTACAATTCAATGTTCTACGGTTGTAGCTCCCTTAACCGGGTGGAAGTGGCATTCAATCAATGGGTGGATGGTTGCACCACCTCTTGGTTGTACAAAGTGGCGCCTCAGGG
>JAKSMA010000210.1 GCA_024400895.1 Muribaculaceae bacterium
TCTGCTCTTTTTCATATTAGATGTGTTAAATTATTTCTGTATTTAAAATTTGAATAGTTAAAATTTAACTTTTAAAAAGTTGCTCAAAAGTACATCAATAATTCAAATTGTCAATACCTTTTGCTGTGTTTTTAAACTAAATTAATACTCTAAACACCACTTTTTATATTCATTAAGCGAAACGCCCAGTTTTTTTACATTACTGCACATTGCACCAATGCATGGAGATGCTACAACTCTCAGCGGTATAAAGGGGATATATTGTAAGTTTTTTATTATATTATTTAATGTAGGAATAAAGAATTTTTACTAATTTTGGTCACAAATAAATATATCGACAGCAATATGAAGAAAATATTAGGCATCAGTGTGATGTTATTGCTTTTGCTAAGTGCTTGCACTAAGACTCCTGAACAATTATATGAGGAGCAAAAGTCAGGTGTGGTGATGGTCATCAACAAGTATTACTACGAGATGAAATTACCATCGGGCTACACTTTGTATTTTACAGGTCTTGATGAAGACGGCGATATTGAAGGCTTCACCGAAAATGTGGAAGATGTGAAAAAAGAACCAGCCGTTAGTTTCGGTACGGCATTCTTTATCGACGACAACGGTAGTCTGCTCACCAACCGCCATGTGGCATCGCCTCCAATCGACAAGGAACTGGTGAAGCAGAAGTTTGCAGCCATTATGTCGGCATTGCAGCAGCGTGCCGGCGAATATATGGAGGAGTTGCGTGTAGCTTATGCCCAAGCTGAAGAGGAAGCCAATAGCATTGTGAGCTATGAATACGGCGATTTAGTGACCACTGACGAAAACTGGCTCAGAGAACTCGCAGCAGCAGCCGAGCAGATGGAAAAGGAATACAACGAGGCTCAAGAAGCTATCGAAACCCTCGAACAAATCAAAGACCCTCGTGGCATTGTCATCAATCCCGTGTGCGAATTGGGTATCGCTCTTGAAGGCTCGAGTCCAAAAGACGAATACGATTTCCTGAAAAAGCATCCTTGCCGCGTGGTGCGCACATCGGGTGCTCAGGAAGTGGACCTGGCATTGTTGAAGCTCGTTAAAGGCTCAACACCGTCGGATGCCTATGTATTCAACGCATTCGCTGCAAAAGATAATTTAGGAATTGGTGATCCGCTCTATATGATTGGCTACAATGCCGGCGTGGAATTGAGCTACACCAAGCGAGGCATTCTCTCACAGCTCACTGAGGGTAGGGTTACGCAACAGCCCGACGGCGAACGTGTGCTCTACGACATTGCCACAGTGCAAGGCTCAAGCGGTAGCCCGGTGCTCAACGCGAAAGGTGAATTGGTGGCAGTGAACTTTGCTAAATATGCAAAAAGTGATAATTTCAATCTGGGCATTCCACTGAAAGCGATTCGCGATTTCTTGAAATAGATTCCCGATGTCGGTGTAAATTACGCCTATAAGGAAAAAAATCACTATCTTTGCACCAAATAATAAAAACAGTATGGTGGTCTGTCGCTCGTGTTTCCTTGCTTCGGCGGGGAATATCGAGAGGAAAGTCCGGGCAACATAGAGCATCACACTTCTTAACGGGAAGCTGGGGGCGACTTTAGGGTGAAGGTGACAGAAAACTACCGCCGGCACTTCGGTGCAGGTAAGGGTGAAAAGGCGAGGTAAGAGCTCACCGGGCATCATGGCGACATGGTGTGCCGCACTACCTGTGAGTTGCAAGGTCAAGTATATCGGCATTTAAGGGTTGCTCGCCCATTGTCGAGGGGTAGACTGCTATATCGGCATGGCAACATGTCGGACAGATAAATGACAGACGGTCGCGCTTCGTTGTGCGGCTACATAACCCGGCTTATAGCCGTACTGTTTTTTTCTTTTTTTGCTTAAACACTACGTCGCTCTATCTCTATGGTGTAGGGCGAATTCAACAAAATAACCTATCATGTCGGAAACCAAACCATCATTTCTCCAGTCGGTGATTGAAGCATGCACAAAGGCATATCGCTTTTGCACCCACGATGTGTGGAATGTGGATGATGGTGGCCGTTTCTCAAAAATTGTAAAGGCTGGTAATCTGGCTGTGCGATGCTTCTTCAACCAGGAAGTGCAGGAGCGTGCTTGTTCGCTCACTTATCGCACCGTGTTGGCTATGGTGCCGGCTTTGGCAATGCTTTTTGCTATTGCGCGTGGTTTCGGATTTCAGAATCTGGTGCATGGGCAGCTCATGTCGTATTTTCCTTCACAGCGCCAAGCGCTTGAGTCGGCACTCTCATTTGTCGACCGCTATCTTTCGCATGCCAGCGAAGGTGCTTTTGTGGGCATCGGCTTGATTGTTTTGCTCTACACTCTCATTATGCTTATCAGCAGCGTTGAGCGGTCGTTCAATCGCGTGTGGGGAATAGTCCACGACCGTCCGTTCTATCGTAAAGTCACCGACTACACCGCGCTTTTCGTCTTCATTCCAGTGTTGATGATATGCTCTGCGGGTCTCACGTTGTTCATGTCGTCGATGGTGCAGGATGCGTTGCCTGTGGCGTTCTCTCCAGTGGTTTCGGTGGTGCTCGACTGTGTTCCCATCCTCCTCGTATGGCTGATGTTCACATTTGCTTTTTGGCTTTTGCCTCACACGAAGGTAAATTTCCGTTACGCTTTCATTTCGGGCATGGTGTTTGGCTCGTTGTTTTTCCTTGTGCAATGGATTTTTGTGGAAGGGCAGATGCTTGTTTCAAGTTATAACGCCATCTATGGCAGTTTCGCATTTTTGCCACTTTTGCTATTCTGGATGCAGATTTCGTGGATGCTCGTGCTGATGGGCGCCGTGATGACCTATTCGCTCCAGAATATCTACGGATTCAACTACAGCCATCACGACGATGTGGAAAGCATTTCCGATGCCTATTTCGACGAAATCACCATCATGTCGCTGGCGGTAATCGTGAACCGATTTCAAGAGCAGGAATCTCCACTCACCAAAGACGATTTGGCTGGAGGACAATATAAAATTCCTATTGTTTTGGTCAACCGTGTGCTCAAACGCTTAATGAAGGCAGGACTCGTTTCCGAAGTGAAGCACACAGAAGGCACAGAAGCCTATCAGCCAGCTTTCGCAATCCACAAAATGACATTGAAGGAAGTGAAACGTAGGTTGTCGGCGGTAGGTAGCAGCCGGTTCCTTTCGGTTGCCGACCAACAGTTTGCCGCATCGTATGCCAAGATGGCAAAAGCCGACGAATCGGTCTTGGTAGGCGATTTACTAAAAAACGATAAATCAGAAAAATAGTGATATGAAACAGAAAATTTCAGCAAAGAATGCGCCTCAAGAAATCGGTGCTTACAGCAATGCCATCAAGGTGGGTAATATGATTTTCGTGTCGGGGCAGTTGCCCGTAAATCCCGAAACAGGGCAGATTCCTGAAGGCATTCAAGCACAAACCATGCAGGTGATAGAGAATGTGCGCAACATTCTTGCCGATGCTGGCGCCACTCTCGACAATGTGGTGAAAACCACTGTGATTCTTTCTGAAATGTATCTTTTCAGCGAGATGAACGAAATCTACGCGCGTGAATTCAAGGAACCATACCCCGCACGCACCAGCATGGCGGTAAAAGAAATTCCGCAAAACACCCTCATCCAATTTGATGTAATAGCGGTAATCGAATAAAATCGGGGCAATTCCCACCAATTCCACCGCGAATATCAAAAGCCCCGCAGCCTCATAGCCCTGTAGACTCGCCCGCCTGGGGGCGCGAACAAATGTATCGCATGAAAATTTTGAAATTACAGACAAATTCGGTACTTTTGCTCTATAGGAATGAAACAGTGGTACTCCATATTGATTTTCTTAGTGCTTACCTGTGCGCGTAATGCGTGCGGAAGGCATGCCGATCGCGTGTC
>JAKSMA010000211.1 GCA_024400895.1 Muribaculaceae bacterium
TGGTAGGAAGCGTGTTGATATTATCGCCTGGCCATGCAACAAAGTAGTTGCCCTCTGCATCCCATGCCCAAATGTTGCCTGTCGACGATTTGTTCACGTAAACTGTACCGCTGAATGTTGGCAGGTCGATACTGGAGTTTTTGTGAACCACGAGCGTCTTGGTCGACACTTTGAAGGTGAATGTGTAAGTTCCTGCTTCGAAGGCGCAGTAAGGACTTTGGTCAGAGCCTGCGTCGAGCACTGTTTCGGTATCGAAAGCCACCTTCTTGTTACCGCCATAGCGAGAGCTTTTAATATTATCCCAGTCGTTTTCGTTAGCACCAAGCTTGCTTGTGAGAGAGAAATACTTGTTGCCAGTTGCAGCCACTTCGATGTCAACTGTGTAAGTGTCGCCGTCGGTAGAAGACATTTGAACACCGGCGCTTGGATTCCATCCATCAGGAGAAACTTCACCAATGATCCACATGTCGGCACGCATTTGGAAACCTACCAACGCAACGAGCATCATAAGAAAAAGTGTAATGTTCTTTTTCATAATCATTTGTTTTTAGTAATTGGTTAGTATTAGTATTGTTTTAAAGTTTTTATCGTTTGGTTAATTGTTTTCAAATTTATGAATTTATCATTTCACACATTAAATATAAATGCTAAAAATATCATAAAAACATGTGCAATCGTTTGCATTAGCGTCATTTTATCTATACATTGCCCTAAAGATTCTCTAATTTCTTATTTTTTAACACTAAAAACAACAAGAATTATAATAGTTTTTTAGAAATTTGCATTAATAAAAACAACCTCATTTTTTTATTTATATGCGTTTACGTCACATTTATATATTATTACTTACTATTATTACTTTGTTTCTCACATCATCTTGTGTGAGCAGAATCATGTATGAGGATGGCCAGTTCGACAGCAACGACATGCTGGAGAATGCCGACGATATTATGCTTTTGAATAGTGAAATCAATCAGGATGATGCTTTCCACGACTAACAGGATTCAATATTAATTTGAAAATAGTTTACTTAAAGAGGCGCCCTAAAAAAGGGCGCCTCTTTAAGTATTTAGAGGTTTAAAACGGTCGGTTTTATTTATTCACTTGGAATCTGTTCCAGCCATCCTTCAAGTGCATAACCACCTGATTGGCAGCAGCGATACCGGCGTTGATATTGGCCTCCGCTGTTTGAGCACCCATTTTCTTGGGAGTGAACAATACGCGTTCTGGATACTTGGCTTCCAATTCTTCAGCCATGTCGGGTTTCACGTCGGCAACGTAGCGAACATCTTCGCGAGCAGCCAATGCTTCTGCCAAACTTTCTTCATCAATCACTTCCTTGCGAGCTGTGTTGATCAGCACACCATTCTTTGGAAGGAGTTCAACCAATGCCTTGCCTACTGATTTCTTGGTTTGCTCTGTTGCAGGAATGTGGAGGCTCACGTATTGGTTGTTCTGATAAAGTTCTTCTACGCTGTGCATTGGTGTGATGCCATCTGCCACCATGTCTTCATCCTTAACCCATGGGTCGAGCGCGCTAACCTTCATGCCGAATCCCTTAGCAATGCGAGCCACGTTGCGGCCAACTTGGCCATAGGCATGGATGCCGAGAGTCTTGTCTTTCAGCTCGGTTCCGCTGGTGCCATTGTAGCGATTGCGAACCAAAGTGACAAGCATACCGAATACCAATTCAGCCACAGCATTACTGTTTTGGCCAGGAGTATTCATCACGCAAATGCCGTGAGCAGTGGCTTCTGCAAGGTCGATGTTATCGTAACCGGCACCGGCTCTAACAACGACCTTCAATTCCTTGGCAGCGTCCATCACATCCTTGTCGACAATGTCGCTTCTAACGATAAGGCCTGCACAGTCGGCAACAGCCTTAATCATATCTTCTTCCACGAGCACCATTTCATGGCCTGCAGCCTCAAGAACTTCCTTGATGCCCTTCACTGCCACGGGAGCAAATGGTTTGCTTGTTGCAACTAAAACTTTCATATTCTTATTCTTCTTTAAATTGAATTACTTGTTTTCGAATTCCTTCATTGCTTCAACGAGCACCTTCACGCTTTCGAGTGGAAGTGCATTGTAGAGTGATGCGCGGAAACCACCTACTGAACGGTGACCCTTGATGCCCACGATGCCCTTGGTAGAAGCGAAGTCAATGAAGTCTTTTTCAAGTTCCTTGTATTCGGGCTTCATCACGAAGCATACGTTCATGATTGAACGGCTTTCTTCGCTCACTGTGCCCACAAACATCTTGCTTGAGTCAATAGCATCGTAGAGAACGGCAGCCTTTTCTTCACCCATTTGTTGGAGCACCTTCACACCACCAAGCGACTTGTACCACTTCAATGTCTGCAAAGCGCTGAAGATTGGAAGTACAGGAGGAGTGTTGAACATTGAGCCCTTCTTCACGTGGGTTTCATAATTGAGCATAGTAGGGATTGGACGTTCCACCTTGCCGAGTGCGTCAGTCTTCACGATTGCGAAGGTAACACCAGCAGGAGAAACATTCTTTTGAGCGCCACCATAGATAATGTCGTACTTAGAAACATCCACTGGACGAGAGAAAATGTCGCTCGACATATCAGCAACCAATCTTACAGGCACATCTGGGTCAACACGAAGTTCGGTACCATAGATAGTGTTGTTAGTAGTGATATGGAGATAGTCAACGTCGGTTGGAACGTTTTCAATCTTTGGATAGAATTTGTAGTTTGATTCTTCACTTGAAGCCACCACTTCCACGTCGCCGAAGAATTGTGCTTCTTTAATTGCTTTGTGCGCCCATGTACCAGAGTCCACGTAAGCAGCTTTTGTCTTGAGCAAGTTATAAGGCACCATGCAGAATTGCATACTTGCACCGCCACCTACAAATACCACTTCATAGCCTTCAGGAATGTCGAGAAGTTCTTTGAAAAGTGCTTGAGCTTCATCCATTACTGCGGTAAACTCCTTACTGCGGTGAGAAATTTCAAGAATTGAAAGACCTGTACCCGCAAAGTCGCGGATAGCTTCAATTGTGTTGTCAATTGTATACTGGCTCATGATTGATGGTCCAGCATAAAAATTGTGCTTTTTCATAACTCTAATAATTATGTTTTATGTTGAGTAAATATTTTTCTATTTATTAATCTACAAAATTAAGCATTTTTCTCTATACGACGCCAATTTTCCGCCAAAAATGTGATTTGCCATGCCCACAATTTTTATTAAAATCCCACAAATGCGCCATGCTTTTTCCGTTCTTCCCCTTTGCTTGAATGAAATAGTAACCGTGAACACCCAAAACACTTGAAACACCTGAAACACCCGAAACACCCATTCTTTTGTTCGCTTTTGGACCAAAAACCACCACTTTCTTGGTCCATATCGGAAGTCAAAGCGCTCGTTCGGAAGTAAAGAAGTTAAGGAGTAAAGAAGTTAAGACGATAGCTGAGAAGTTGGGAAGTTAAGACGATACCGAGATGTCAATACGTAAAAGAACTCTGGCGTGAAGATAGGGATTTCGCAAGGTGATGGCAATGCCAAAAAGGTGATTAGAGACAAAAAATGGCAACATTGCAAACTTGGTGTGGGAAAAAGCCGGAAAAGATTGACTATTTCACAAAAAATTCGCATATTTGCAATGTGAAAAACGTGTTTACCCAAGGCTTCAATTCCTTTATAAAAAACAGAGGAAGGATTATTTGTTGAAATGGATGAGGTTTTGGTAACAGCGGAAAGGATTAAATGGTGGGAATATTATAATGATATAATATTACCGCAGCCCCGTAA
>JAKSMA010000212.1 GCA_024400895.1 Muribaculaceae bacterium
GAAGGCGATAATGCCATAGCGCTTTGTGAAAAAGCCAAGCATGTGACCGCAGCGGCAAGAAACGATGTTAAATGTAGTTTACGCATAATTTATTTTGCTATGTTATTATTCAAATAATGTCATTTTATTCTCATCTTTAGCGAATCCGCCTTGTTGACGGTGGCGCTCAGATGTTCTCCAATGTTCAGTTTATGTCCAGTGGTATCGCTTCCCACCACAATCATGTCGCCCATCTTCAGTGTGAAGTATTTGCTGGCTTCTGCCACAAGGGCGTCGATATGTTGGGCGGTGAGCAGGGCGGTGCTATCTGCTTCGTTTTCGTTGGCAAAGGCTTCAACTTTAAAGCCTTTTGTGGAGTCGACGTCAGCCAAAGCAATAGCGTTGCCAAGCATGAAAGCACCATCGAATGCAGAGTAGCGTGCATCGAGCGCATCACATTCAATGCCTTTAGCCTCTACTACTGCACATGCCGCTACGCTTTGATAATAGCGGTGGGCAAATCGGGGTGCAATGTTTTTTCCTAAACGGTCGACGCGAACTGCCAATGCGGCGTGCATCACGAACTCGGGGGCGAAATCGGGCACGAAGAAAGGCTTGTTGTTGACAAGCATAGAAGAGTCGGCCATCAGATGATAGCTTCGTTGAGTGCCGTTGCCTTTGATTACGATGATTTTCACGCGTTTTCCGTTTGTTTCAAAATGTTATTTATTATTCATGTCATCCATTCGATTGTACATTAATGCCAAGTGCGAATAGATGGAAGTGTTTTGAATCACAATGTTTGTGGGCGCCTTGATACGGTAAGGCGTAAAGTTCCAGATGGCTTTCAGCCCGCCTGCGATGGCTTGGTTGGCAGCGTCTTGAGCATGCTCTACAGGCACTGCAAGAACGGCGATTGACACACCATATTCTTCCTGACGGGATTTTAGTTCGTTCATGTGGTAGATGGGCACACCGCAAATGCTTTTGCCAGCAATATCTTCGTTGATGTCGAAGCCTGCCACAATGTTCAATCCGTATTGCGCCAAACCCACATCTTGCATCAATGCCGCGCCAAGACTACCAACGCCAATCATAAACGCTCTGTGCTTGCGCTTGAATCCAAGGAAGTCGACCAATTCGCGAACCAAAGAGTGTACTTCGTAGCCAATACGGGTTTTCCCTTTGATGTTGAGGAATGAAAGGTCTTTAGCAATTTGTGAGGCGTCCACGTTGATTTCCTTGGCTATTTGTGTGGATGACACATACTCGATATTCTGATTGTCGAGCATTTTAACATATGCCAAATACCATGGAAGCCGTCTCAAAGTGGGCTCTGGAAGTATGATTTTTTGTATATTTTTTGTTTCGTTCATTGAATTGTAGGGTTGGCTTTATGAATTTCCAAACCACAAAATTAATAAAAATTCTGTATATGCTAAAAAAACACAATATTATTGCGCTGTCACTGCAATCTTCTTAGCCTTTGTGGCTTCTTGTATGCCGTCGGTCGAAATACGAGCGCGGTAGATGTAGATGCCACGTTGCACACGCGAGCCGTTCATGTCGGTGAGATCCCAGGTCACAGGGAATGATGTGCCAGAATCGCTGCGTCCGGTTTGAGTGGCGGTCCACACGAGTCGTCCCATCAAATCGTAGATGTCGATGCCCACGGTCACTGTTGCATCAGGACGGTTGTGCTTCAGGTAGAAGTTTGCCGATGTTGATGCTGGATTTGCGTCGCAATAGATGTCGTATAAATCAGGCTTCATGCCGCGAATCACGGTGAAGTTGATGGTCTTGCTTGAAGAGTTGTTGAACACGTCCCACACTTTCAATTTCAAAGTGTGTCCACCGGGCTCGAGGTCGGCTAATTGATAGTTGATATTGCCGGCAGAGCCATTTTCGCTGTCGGTGTTGATAGGGGTGAAGTATGCCGAGAGGTCGTTTACAGCGCTTTTGTCGTCGAGGGTGAGTGTCATGGAGTGTCCAATACCGCTTGATGAGAGATTGATACCGCTCTCATCGCTCACGCGTGCCATCAGCAGAGGTGATTCGTTCACGAGGTCGCCATCTTTGAATTCGGTGCCGTTGAGCACCATCATCTCAATGTTTGGTCCAATGGTGTCGGCTTTCACTGTGTCGTCGTAGCCATAGATATAGAATTGGCTATTTGAGCCCATTGCCTCGAGTGACCCACCGTTGAATTTTGTGTTGCTCACTTTTGAATTGTCGTAGGCGTAAAGGTTGATGAGCGATGGACTGTAGTTGTCGAAAGTTGCCAATATTTCGGAAGGAACGGTCACTTTGAAAGAGAATTGGCCATTCTTCACAGTGTCGACTTTCACAGCAAGTTTGTTAGGGCGGTCGAGGTAAGCAAATTCTTTGCCACCATCGCCCCATCCATGTGTGAGAACAGATTGCTCGCAATCGTAGAGGCTGGCAATGACTGGACCGTTGAAGTTGATTTTTTCGCCCTTGTTGTTGGTTACTTTACCAGTGAAAGTCAGTGTCTGTCGTGCTTTGAATTCGGGCTTGTTTTCTTCGCTCACCTTCTGGCCATTGATAGTTTCGATTTCAATTTTCAGTGGTGCATATGCTGGGCGCATAGCAGGGTCGCCGAAAAGGAAGTAACGCATGTTGTTTTCTTCCTGTCCGCTTGAAGTGGACTTGCGGTATTCGTTTTTACCCAAGCGCAGGATGTCGCCCAATCGGTTAGGCATACCTTCCTCATCGCGCTTGAACGCGTATTTAGCCACGCGACGGTGTAGCTCGCCATTCTGGCCAATGTAAACCAATCGTGGAGGGCAAATCAGAGCGATGGCACCACCTTGGCCATTGATAAACATGCTCTCGCCACCCGAGCGATTGAGCGCGTCGAAACGAGTGAATTCGCAAGTGGCTGCATAGAGGATAGGCAAGCGCTTGTAGAAGAGGCGTTCGTCGATGTCGGGGTGGGTGAGTTGCCCCTCTCCGGTCCAGCCGTTAGGGCTTGCGTGACCAGTGTAGTTCCACCAAACCACACCTTCGCTCAACATGTGGAACATTTTTGCGCGCGCATCGGGATAAGTGCGTCCGGCTCCTTGGCTGACTGCGTTGAAGGCGTCGAGATATACTTTATTGAAAATGTAATCGTTACCACCATTTTTCTTCGCCATTTCGATGGCTTCTTCGGCCTGCTTCATGTGGATGGCCTGGTTTTCGTCGTCGGCCACATCAAGCACGTTGTTTTTCCACGAACTGTTGTTGGGCGTAGTCACATATTTGATGAGCTTGTCGGCGGTGGTACGCGCTTCGCTCACGCTCTTGATTGGGAAGCGTCCCACGCTGATGTTGAGGTCGTGTCGTGCGAAATTAGGTCCAGAGTTGTCGTCCAGCACAGCAAATGGGTCATCGCTGGTGAAAGAAGTGTTTTCGTCGTTACTTGTTTCGCTTTGCCATGTGAGCAGCATAGGATAACTTGCTGCTTTCACTGTGTTGCTCAACTGCCAGCACCGAAAAGCAGTACGTAGCCTAATTTGTGGCCATCCTTGTCGGTGCCACGGTCGAAGAACATCTTGCTCATCATGCGGTAAGCCATCGCATCGGGAGTGCCACTTGAGAATTCGTTGAACACTTGTTTCTGGTCAACCACAAGCACGCGCATTGAATCCACCGACACGTGCATAGCGGCAATACGCTTTGCTTGGTCGAGATATTCAGTAGGGGAGATGATAATCATATCGGGGGTGGCTTCAGAGTGTATGCTCTGGTTTGCCACAGTACATTCCATCGAGGGTGATGGCAGAT
>JAKSMA010000213.1 GCA_024400895.1 Muribaculaceae bacterium
TATTCCGTGAAGCTCAACGGAGTGAGGGCGCTGATCTTCAACCTCTGCCTCGTTCCTCTGGGAGCGGTGTACACCGGATTCTACGCCTTTTATAATCACTTCGGCGTGACGGCGCTGGGACATAACTTTATCGGCAACAGCTTCACTCTTGAGGCTGTGGCCCGGGGCGGTGCCAGAGCGGTGTCCGCTATGACTGCGGTGATGCTCCTGCTCAAAAGCGGTAAAAAGACATTCGGCAAATTCCATTGGCGTTGGTCCATCCTTCTGATTTCCATCTTCATTTGTGTGGCCGACCTCTCGTATTTCATGTGCCTATCTGAACCTGGCTCTATGGTGTCGATTGCTTCGATGATTCGCCGTTGTAGCGCCTTGGTGGCATTTGTCTATGGGGTGGTAGTGCTTCACGAAGGCGACCTGAAATTGAAAGTCATCGACCAGTGTTTGCTCATCGCCGGTGTTCTGTGCATGGTCATCGGTAGCCTGTAAGCTGAAAAAAATAGGCCATTTTGATGAATAAAAACATATAAATAGAAACAAAAAAGATATTATAGTTTGGATTTGTAAAAAAAACGCCTATTTTTGCAATAAATTCACAGAATTATTCTCCAATGATAAAATGAACGACTATGAACACAACTAAATTCAAAACAGCTTGTCTGGCAGTAATATGCCTCATATCACTCATGAGCGCTGCTGCACAAGAATACACGCCCCTTGTTCAGGAAGGGAGAGTATGGGTTTATGACTCAGATGGAAATTTTGGAGGCGACACTGTTTGCATGATGGAATTTCGTGGCGACACTATCATCAATGACACGGTGTTTAAAAAACTCTTTTTCTATGACACCAAGAAATTGGCTTCACCTCAATGGCCTTTGGCTTATATGTGCGAAATTGACAAGAAGGTGTACACCGTAAGCAACACCAATTTGTCCACAAAGCCATACAATCCTTCTGGTGTAATCTATCCATACAAGGAAACCACCCTCCTTTACGATTTCAACGATATATTATCAACGAAATTCATTGGTATACCCTCCCTTGTTCCCACTCTTGAGCAAGTGGAGATAGAAGGCAAAAATTGTAAGAAAGCCATTTGGGAAAATGAGTACTTCTCACTGGAACTCATTGAAGGAATTGGTCCAAATTCTAACGGGATGACGATAATCAACAATTCTGCTTTAATTAAATGGACATCTTTAGCGAATGTTAAAGGGCTGAAATATGTGAAGAACAGCAAGGGAGAAATCATCTATAAAGGTTGCGCCTACAAAGAGCCAACAGGGGTGACAGAGGTACGCAAAAGCAAATCCGCCGAAAGCAATGTTTACAGCATCGACGGTAGGCTTATCAAACAAAACGCAACCAGTCTTGAAGGACTCTGTAAGGGTATCTACATTTTCCATGGGAAAAAGCGTGTGGTAATGTAATATCCACTTCAACGCAAATAAACACCGCCCCGAGGAAGCATCCACTTCTCCTGGGGCGATTTTTGTATACTGTAGTTGTGGTTATACCTGGGTTAAGTTTTCGACTTTCATTGTTCTCGCTATTCTGTGGGCGCGATTTTTGCCGATTACGCCTAAAATCACTAACTTTGCAACATCTTAAATTGAATCATATTTATGGCATCTATTTTGAAATCATGTCTGCCAGTAGCGCTTTGTAGCGACCATGCTGGCTGGGCAACCAAACAAGCGGTTATCGCATATCTTGAAAAAGAAGGAATTGCATACAAAGACTTTGGCACTTTCAGCGTAGAAAGTTGCGACTATCCCGACTTCGCACACCTTGCTGCTGTGGCAGTGGAGAGCGGCGAATGCTATCCAGGCATTGCTGTTTGTGGCAGCGGCGAAGGCATCAATATCACACTGAATAAGCATCAAGGTATCCGTTCGGCGCTTTGCTGGATTCCAGAAGTGGCATCTCTTGCACGCCAGCACAATGATGCCAACTTCCTCGCCATGCCTGGCCGATTCGTGACCAATGAAGAAGCGCTCGAAATGGTGAAGACATTCTTGAACACGGATTTTGAAGGCGGTCGTCACCAGCGTCGCATCGACAAAATCCCCCTGAAGTAGAGCAGCTGTCACACAGTTTTTTACATGACAAATATAGCAAGCGCGGTCTTTTGCATTAAGGCCGCGCTTGTTTTCAATTTAGCAGTTTCTATATGTTTTGCGTAGTCAAAACTCAATGGTTACATCCACCTTTTCCATGTCGCATTTGAATGGTGGAGTGAGTTTGCTGATGGTGATTTCGCCGCCTGTCACGGTAGGGAAGTCAGCCTTGATAGATTGAATTATGCGATAGGCCACATTTTCAAGAAGCTGTGATGGTTTTGCCATTTCTTTTTCTACAGCGGCATAGAGTTCGGCATAGTTCACGGTGCCGCAGAGGTCGTCGTCGGTCATCGCCTTGTCCATCGGGCAATACACCTTCAGCGTCACTTCAAAGTGGTTGCCCACCACTCTTTCCTGTTCGCCCACGCCGTGATGGGCGAAAAATTTCATTTTATGCAGGGTGATAGCATTCATTTTTTGTCCTCCTTATCGTCGTTGCCGGGAACCCACACATAAGCGCCAAGGTCGGTAGCCGAGCCACTGGCGAATCGGTCGTTGCCATATCGGTCGTAGCGTGCGCTTTCGGGGCACAGACTTCTGTCGCCGCGGGCAATGCCGTCGCTCTCATTACGCAAGCGATAGTCGAAGATATATTTCTCGCGGTTTACGTAGAATTTTGGGTCGCCAGCCCAAACGCAGTTGAAGAAGTGGTCGTCGTCGTTACCGGTCGACTTGAACAGCGTGTTGTAAATCCAGATATTGGTGCCCGTCATGTCGCCGAGGTTCACGTCGTAGCCCAGGCCGTAACTGATGCAGTTTATGATTTTGCAGTCGAGAGGAGAGAGCGAGCCCGCTTCATCATTCTCGAAGAAAGCGATATTCGGACCGTCGATAGGTGCGAACAGATAGTAGTTGCCGAAAGTGCATTGAGTGGCGCGAATCTTGCCACCGAGGAATGCCACCACGCCGTCGGGCGCATCGCTGAATTCCGTACCTTCTGCTTCCACCCAGGCATTGATGGTGAGCAGGCAGTAGGATTCGGAATTGTGCGACACACAGTTGAACATGTGCAGGCTCATCTTGTTAGGGTTGTTGCTGCCTACCTGTATGCCGTATTGCGTGCTGTGGATATCCACGTATTGCATTTCGTTGCCATAACTTCCGGAGTAAATGAGCAAACCGCCCCATTGCCCGGCCATGATGTCGAAGTCGATTTCGCCCACCACATGGTCGAGGCGGTCGCCACGCATCACGATAGGCTTGTCTTTGGTGCCAATGGCTTTCATTGTGCCATACACTTCCAGAAGAGCCTTGTCGTGGAAGAGCAGGGTGGTGCCAGGGTCGATAGTGAGTGTCACGTTAGGGTTCACCACCAGCGAGTCGTAGATTACGTATGGCGTTTCGTTGGTAAGGCGCGTGTCTTTAGTGAGAATTTCGCCCTTGAGAATCCTCACATTCTGTGCCCATGCATTGAGTTTCACGCTTTGGGTCACGCCGTTGGTCACGAAATCGATGCGGTCGTTAATCTCTTCGGGTTTGTTTGAATCCACCTTGTCGATTAAGCCTTCCACAAACACATAGATGCTGTCGCCTCCGCGAATTTCTATGTCGTGAAACACTTTTCCCTTCGAGCCGTCGACATTGAGGTAGAAGTGTGCCTTGCTGATGCC
>JAKSMA010000214.1 GCA_024400895.1 Muribaculaceae bacterium
TTTTTTTCTCTTTTTTAATTGTTGCTAGAATTTTGTTATTATTTTTATCTTCAATGCTATTTTCGGTATGATTGGTGGCCAGATGGCGCCTACCACACTGCTCGGTCAGAAGACATCGACTTGCCCTTACGGACGCCGTGTCGACCTCAATGGCTATCCATTGTCAATCACTCCGCTCTTGGCTCAACTTGATGGCACTTGCTATGTGACTCGTCAGAGTGTGCACACTCCAGCATCCGTTCGCAAGACTAAGGCGGCTATACGCAAGGCGTTCGAAAACAGCATGGCAGGCAAGGGCACCTCGGTGGTGGAAATCGGGAGCACGTGCGATGCGGGGTGGAAGGTGACACCGGAAAATGCCAACAAGTGGAGGGAAGAGAATATGTGCAAGAAGTACCCATTGGGCGACTTGAAGAATGTAGATGACAAGAAGGAGGAATAAGCGATGAAAGAAGAAATTATTATTGCCGGTTTCGGCGGACAAGGTGTCCTTTCTATGGGTAAGATTTTGGCTTATTCTGGATTGATGGACGATAAGGAAATCTCTTGGATGCCTTCTTACGGCCCAGAACAACGCGGTGGTACCGCCAATGTGACTGTGATTCTGAGCGATGAGCGCATCAGTTCTCCTATTCTTAATATGTACGATACAGCTATCGTGCTCAACCAGCAGAGTCTCGACCGTTTTGAGAGTCAAGTGAAGCCTGGTGGCGTGCTGATTTATGACAGCTATGGCATTCAGAATCCTCCCACCCGCACCGATATCAAGGTGTATTGCATCAATGCAATGGAGGCATCATTCGAGATGAAGAATGGCAAGGCATTCAATATGATTGTGCTGGGTGCTTATGTGAAAATCAAGCAAGTTGTGAGCGTGGAAAATGTGCTCAAGGGCTTGAAGAAAACCCTCCCCGAACGCCACTGGAATCTTCTCCCCATGAACGAAGAAGCCTTGAAGAAAGGCATGTCGCTCGTTAAGGAGTAAGCAGCAAGTATGCTTTTGCATAATATATCAATTTCCCGTAAGTGTGTAATAATTGCTTGCGGGAATTTTTTTGATTGAGAGTAGGGATGAATGGGGCCTGAACCTTAATGGATTTAGGGTATCTATCCTACTATGTATTTTCCAAATGGAAGTTTGCTGATAGCAAATGTAATGCCGAATGCACTCAAGTATGTAGCAAACGCTGTGGCGGGAATGGTGAAGTATGGGGGCAACAGAGGATTGAATACGCCAAACCAGTGTGGCAATATAAGCATGTGCATCAAGTACATTCCATAAGATGCGTTTGAGATTTTTAAAACCACATGGTAGTAGAATTTTCCGCCATTTTTAATGGTGCTTAAAAGCAAGAACATGGCAAAACTCATGAGTACTGCGAATCCTGTAAGGTTTTGCCAATCTTGTTCCATTACAGCCGGCTCGGTGGTGCGTGTGCTATAGTAGTTACCACTGAAGAATTCAATGACATACAAAATGGCAATTAGCGGCATACAAACTGTGAATATTTTCTTGTTCGACCATTGGAGTTGAAATCTGATATAATGGGCAAGAACTATGTAGCCGATTGCTCCTGATACATAGAAAAATACGGCATTTGGATTCCACCAGCATTCACCGAAAATCTCATTGCCTAAAAATGGCCGTAATCGATAGAAAAGACAGGTAAAAAACCAAATGCCCAAAAACATGAGTTCTTCCTTCTTGCCCACATTTTTCAGCCATGGTGAAATAATTGGCATCACCAAATACAGCCCAAGAAGCATGTACACAAACCACAGGTGCGAACCCGACACAGGGAAATTGATATAGCAGTGCAGCAGTTCGCTCACAGCATCGTCGCAGGTTTGAACACCCCAAAGAGTGGACAGGGCTGCATAGATGGGAAGAAACACCAAAAGCGGAATAAGCACTCTGGCGAAGCGTTTCTTGAAGAATGTGAAAGTGTCGGTTTTGATGGGGATTAGCAAAAATGCTGATGCCATCAAAAATAGAGGCACTGCTGTTGGACGGACGATTGATTGAAAGAATAACACAGAAAACTTGGCCGTGTTGGATGGAAAGGAAAAAGTGTAGTCGTTTGAATAGATACATTCGCATGCGTGTACAATCATTACCATAAAGCATGCAATCACTCTAAGCCAATCAAGAAATACAATTCTTTCGGTTGGTTTCATTTGGTCACTAACTAATTATCTAATTTATCTATTTATTGATTGCTATTTTATCTATTTATTGATTGCTATTTGATGGGGTGCTGGGTGGTGAGCCAGTTGCCATTTCCTTCTACTGTTATTTCAAGGTAGCCTGTGTCGCCTCCATAAAGAGGATGGCTTGATGCCACTGTAGTGTAGATGGGAATGCCTTCAATTGCTGTGGTTTCGCCATAGTGGGTGTGGCCGGCAAAAATGGCTTTAACATTGTATTGTTTCATCAGTGCCACATACTGTGTGCGGTATGGCTCATTCCATTCCGATTTGTGCTTCACAGGGCTGCCCGGTGCCAACAGCGGTGGGTGATGGGCAAACACAAAGATACCTTTCAGGTGCTTGTATTTTTCCAATTCGCCGTGCATCCAATCAAGTTGTTTGGCAGCGTCTTCGTGAGCCGGGAGGGTGTCGCAAAGCAACGCGTTGGAATTGATGCCGATAAAGCCGTAGTCGCCATATTCAAATGAAAATTTGTCGTAGCCAAAGTTGTCGAGATATTGTTTGCGTGGCGCGTCGGCATATTTGGGCATATCATGATTTCCGGGAATGTGAAATACCGGAATACTACTATCCACTTTCTTAATGGCTTGGCGGTATGCTTCCACTTGTTCCGACTTGAAATGACGATGGATGAGGTCGCCAGTGATAATTACAAACGAGGGTTTTGCTTCGTTGATGCGAGCCACCACAGTTTCAAGGTTGTCGATGGTCCATTGCAGATTTTTGTCTTTGCTGTGATAGCCGAGTTGTGGGTCAGTAACCTGAAAGAAGGTGAAGCCATTCTTTCCGTCACATTTGCCTATAGTGGGTTGCTGTGCCCATGCCATAAAAGTGATGGCAATGAGCATACTGCTAATGATAACGCGTTTCATATATTAATAGAAAATAGATTAGTTCACGAAATTCACGCTCACACCAATCTGGAAACGTGCGGGATTGAGAGGGTAGTGTGGTGAGGCGAAGTAGTTGTTGCCTCCAAACAGTCCCTTGTTGGCATGGGTGTATGATACATAGAAGCGTGCTTGCTTCATGCGGAAGTTGGCATACACATTGAGGAATGCAAAGTTGCCGCATTTCACTTCGTGCTGATTGTGGAAGTTCATCAATGCTGGGTTGTAGGCAGGGGCATAATAGTTGGTATAGTAGTTGCCATCGACACCCAGCTGCACTTTCAGCACTTTAGCCACAGCAAACTTGATAAACAAATTGCTGTAGATAGAGAATTTGGGTAGAGGAAGCACGTCCTCGTTGCTACTGGTTTGGTATGTAAGTTCGTTGTCCCAAGTGAGAATGCCAAAGTTGAGATGTTGCTTCAATGTGGCGCTCAACACATGCACAGGTGAGCCACATTGTTTAGGAGTTCCATTTTCGCCAAAGAAAAGATAGTTTTTCAGCGTTTCGTAGCCCACATTCACGTTGATACCAGTGAACGGCACATTAAGTTC
>JAKSMA010000215.1 GCA_024400895.1 Muribaculaceae bacterium
GGGTGGGAACGCCATCTTTACCAGGGCCTTGTGCATTGAAGCCAGCTTCGCAATAAACGCAGTCGAACGAGCAGATTTTGCCATCATTCGGCATCAGATTCACCCCCAGCGACACGCCCAGTCGGCGGCTGTGGATGGGTCCGAAGATGGTGCTATGGAATAATACTGTTTGCATATCTATTTTTTTTATTTAAAATTCTTCAACACGCTTGCCGGTGAGTTCTTCAAACAATTGAATAAACTGCTGGGCAATCACATCGGCGGAAAACTTTCGCACCACTTCCTGGTGCAGCCACGCACGATCGGCTGGGTTGGCAATGGCCCATTCTATGCCGTCGGCCACGCTGCTTGGGCTTTTATAATCGGCAATGTAGCCGCTCTTGAGATGGTCAACGATATCGGCCTGTCCCCCCTTCCCGAAAGTCACAGGCAGGCAACCGCTCGCCTGCCCTTCAATGAGTGTGCCGGGCAAATTCTCGTAAAGTGAAGTGGAGAGCACAATATCGCTATGGCGGTAAAGTTCGTTGAGCATAATGCTGTCAACCGAGCCCACATAGGTATACGGCACCGCCATTTGCTCCAAGAGCGAAGCGTTCTTGATATCGCCATAGAGCAGGAGGTGGATTTTCTTAGCCAATTCAGGACGCTCTTTGGCAATGTATTGCGTGGTTTCGAGCATTTCAGGAAAACCTTTGTTGTCTTCATCGAGTCGGCGCGCACCCATAATAATCACCGTCTTATCGAGCGGCACACCTGGATACGCCACCTCAAGGCGCTCGTAGCGATAACTGTCGGCTGGGAATGCGTTGAAAATCATCCTCACGTCGCGGCCCTTCATGATGGGACTATTTCGGCACACAGCCTCAAGCCAATGGCTAACCGCCACAAAATGAATGGGTACGCGCTGATAGAGCGCAGCCTTTCGGCGCTGGATGGAGGTGGAGAGGTCGTCGCCACTTTTTCCCAGCAGATGGCACGCGCTGCAGGTGCCCAAATATCCTTCGCAATCGAAAGCGTGGTGGCACACGCCTGTGCAGTTCCACATGTCGTGCATCACCCACACGATAGGTTTGCCCATACGGTGGATGCGTTCTATGCCTTTGAGCGACATGGTGCCTTGATTCACCCATGCGAGCATCACCACATCAGCCTCTTTCACCCATGGGTGTGATGCGGCTGCTGCGCCAAATCGGCAAGTGTCTATTTTGAAAAGCGTTTCGCGATTGGCTCCGTTGTGGAACATGATGTGCAGACGCTCGGCAATGAAGCGCATTTTATTGGCCCGGCGGCCGCCAAGTGGCTCTACGAGGCCGTCGTTGTTGAGTGATTGCTCTGTGACAAGCATTCGCACTTGCACCCCGGCTTCTTCCAGGGCGTGCATCAGGCGAAGCGACACCACCGCCGCACCGCCTTGCGAATCACTATGATTTATCAATACAACTTTCATTGTGTCGACGAATTAAATAATCGATAATTCTGTTAGAAGTTCTTCCACTTCTGTATTAGTGAGCGAACGGCGCTCTTGTAGCAACGATGCAAGTTGGCTGATGGCATCGCGCACCGTGGCGTTGGAAAACACCCTCACCATGTGCTGGAAATACTTTTCAAACACCTCTTCCACCTCATCGTGCTCGAGGCTGCATAGCGACTTTCCTTCCTTCACCATTGCCGAAAGCATTTGATTGTGCATCTTGCGGTCGACCACACCACGGTCGTGCACCATTTTTCGGCTCACCCGGTCGGCTATCACCAGCCCCATGGCTATGTGGAAATGGCGTACGCTCTTCTTCCACCCTTCGCAAACATCAGCCGTGAGTTGGTCGGCAATGAGGAATTCGGGCAACAGATGCACGCAGTCGAGCCCGTCGGCATCGATGGAGACGCCACTATACACATCTTCCGCGTCGAGAATATTGAGCCCTATCGCCATTCCGGCTGCTCCGTAGCACTTGTCGTTTTCGCTTCTGTATTTCATTTTCGTGAATAGTCGTTAATGTTGCTTCCGTCCGAAGTCGGCTGGTATCTGACCCCATATCTTGGTTTCCCACTTCACCACCTTGTTGACCACAGCATTTTCGCGGAGCCACTTTTCGGCGCGCGCAATCAATTCGTGAGCCTTGGCAAACTGTGGCTCGTGAGGAAGAGTGGTTTTGCACTTTTTACTGTTCACCCACAGCATGGCATTGCGGCTGTCGCTGTAGATAGTGGTCTCGGTGTCGCCTTTTTGCTTCAGCAGTGCCAAAGCATGGACGATGGCAAGAAACTCGGCAATGTTGTTGGTGCCCATAATGGGGCCGAAGTGGAAAATGTCGGGCATTGAAGGGTCGCCAAACACATACACGCAGCGATATTCCATCATACCCGGATTGCCACTGCAGGCGGCATCCACCGCGATGCTTCGCACGTCGATAGGAAACTCCGACAATTGTTCGGGGGTGAGTCGCATGTTCGACACCCTCTTGGTGGCAACTCGCTCTTTGGGCTCTGGCGCTTGATACCCAGCCGCATAGGCTTCCTTGGCTTCTTCAAGAGTGTCGTAACTCTTGTATTTAGCGCCAGGATAGCCGCTTGTGCGGAGCTTACATTCCACCCAAGTGTCGCATATGCCGGGCTCAACGCCCACCCATACCACATACCATTTCGGTTTCTTTTTTGCCATTGTCGAATTTTATGGTTGTCGGTTGATAGAGATAGCAATTTCTGTGCCTATTCCTCACTGAAGGTGGCAGGATTAGGCCCCCACTCGTCGGCTTTCCATTTGATAATGAAATTATGGAAGGTGTTCACATCCAGCCAATGGTCGGCGCGCGCCAACAGTTGCGCCATCTTGGCGAAGGCTGGCGTGGGCGGAATATGGGTGGTGCATTTTTTCTGGCGCACCCACATCTGCGCTATTCCATTGGAGCAATAAATGGCTGTGCGGTCTTTTCGCTGCTTTTGCAACATAGCCAAAGCATGAACAATGGCGAGATACTCGGCTGCATTTTCGCCGCCTGCCACAGGACCGAAGCGAAATAGTTCGGCACCGGTAAACACGTCCACACCGCGATACTGCATCATGCTGGTGGCATGGTCGCACACGCCACACACAGCCACACTGCCGGGATAGATGTCCTTGAAGTTGGCATAGTTCACTTGCGAAGATGTTTCGGCTTGAGCAATGGCGCGAATCACGGCGCAAGGGTCGCTCTTGGCGTCAAGCCCTTTGCGGTAGGCCTCAATGGCTTCGCGACTGGAGTTGAACGCTTTGTAGCGCGCACCAGGATAGTCCTTGGTGCGGATGTCGCATTCTTCCCAAGTTGCGCAGATGCCGGGCTCTGTGCCTACCCACACCACATACCACTTTTTGCTTTCCATCTCTATTATTGTTTCTTACTAAGTTTAACCCAAAAGACACTATGATAAACTGAAATCTTATCCATGCCCTAATGCACTTTCAGGGTTATAAAAACAAAGTTACAATTTTTCTGCTATATTTGCAGAGTAAACAACGAAAATACAATGATGCCAACCATTTTTTTAATAGGATATATGGGGCGCGGTAAAACCACCCTCGGCACTGTTCTGGCGGCTGTCATGAATGTGCCTTTCATCGACCTCGACGACTATATCGAGGAGCGTGACGAAGCAAAAATCACCACCATCTTCAAGGA
>JAKSMA010000216.1 GCA_024400895.1 Muribaculaceae bacterium
CAACTAAGGTTAGGTATTATAATAAAGCAAAGAAACTATTTCCAGAGGAGGTGTTTACTATTTATATTTATCCACAAGGAGATACTATAGAATTTGTAAAAACATTTCCTGAATAATTTTGTGTGGTTATGAAATCACTTTTGATTAAAGATTCGATTCTTATTAACAATTTTGTACATTCATAAAATAGTAGGCTGATAAAGAAAAATCATAAAAACATATAGAGATTAGTAATCAAAGCACTCAAAATACCCATTAAAGGATGCTTGATGTTTTTATTCTGTGTTTTTGTGTCCCCTCTTAGTTTATTAATGAATGCTTTTGATATATAACAAAAAATCTTAACTAAAGTAAGCATGAAAAAAATTCTTAAAATAATAACTATTGTACTTATTATGGCTTTGGCTGTGTTTGTTTCATATTACTTTATCTTTATTCCAAGGCATTATAAAGAAATAAAGTACCACACTGCTACAATCAGAAAAGGAACAAATCAGGTACAAGGGATCGTTTTGCATCATACTGCTACTGCTTTTTTGGACGCATCACTTCATGGACTTACCGCAGAAGGGTCGGGCAGAAGTTGTCACGTACTAATAAATTATGACGGTACGAGATACATTCTTGCCGAGCCAAAAGAAATTACAGGGCACGCCGGGAAATCATATTTCAACGGAAAATCAGACTGTAATAAGTTCACAATTGGTATTGAATTTCAAGGAAGCACAAACATATTTCCACTCACAAATAGACAAATTGCCAGTGCTGTTGAATATATCAAGCCAATAATGCGAGAATATAATATCCCTATCGAGAACATTGTTACTCACAAAACTATTAGAGAAAATTATAACAAAATGTATCCTTCTAAACATGCATCTCCAAAAATAGATATCTGTCAAAGGGATTATAAAAGAGTTATAAAGGCTTTAAAAGAGTGAAGAAGAGTAATTCGGGACGGTTCTTTTTTACTAAAATTTGCGGGTGGGCAGTGTGAATTTTTCATGGGAATTCACTTTTTGTAGCATCTACTTTTTGTTTTGGGTTTGCCACTGCTTTGGTGTGAGATTGTAGGCGGATTTAAACATGCGGCTCATGTATGTGGCATTATTGAAACCGCTCTGCTCTGCAATGTCGTTCTGTGTGAGGTCGGTGGTGAGAAACAGGTGTTGAGCATGGGCGATACGGTGCTCGTTGAGATATTGCGAAAAAGTCTTGCCAAAGCATTCCTGCATCATTCGTGTGAAATAGGTGCGGTTTGTTGCCAGCGTTTTCAAGATGTCTTCTGTGCGATAGCCCGGTTGCAAATACACTTTTTCCTCTTCCACCACGCGGCGCACTTGCTCGGCAAGGGCTGATTGTTGCTCGTTGATGTAGCTCTCCACATTCTTCACCACTTCGCCATCTGCAGTTTGGATAGGATGCAAATCGAAGTTCAAAGCGATGAGCGAATAGATGGCCGACAGTAATATGAGCAATCCGCCAAAGTAATAAATTGAGCCTATTGGTGTCTCAAAAACCTCAATCGGGAATATCGACTTGGTGGCAATGAAAATAACCGCCATCAGCCACCACACCACGAATGCGTACACTTTGGCATCAAGTTTCAGCCCATAGCTCCGCAAAGCGTGAGCCAACGGCACCACACGCAGCAATGTGAGCGTGGCTTGCAAGAGCATCACGAAATCGCACACAAACATCGCCAGCACTACCTTGCCCCCGCTCATGAAATAGATGGTGAATCGGCGGATATGAGGCAACTGTACCGAAGGGGTTTCTCCTGGCAAGCAGAGCACCACATTGGGGAGGAGCAACAACAGAAGCAGGAGCCACAGCATGATATTGGTGCCATTGTAGAACCTTCGTCCTATCTGTCGTGAGAAATAGAGATATGCCAGCGGAACGATTGAAGAACTGAGCAACATCTGCAGCCAATGGAGCCAAGCAGGCACCTCCGGCAGATTGTAGAGAATAAGTGAACTGGCGAAAACCGCTATGGCTGGTACACACATCACCATGGCTTCATAATAATGAAGCGCCTTGATTTTTGAATACACAGCCCACACGATCACCGGAATTGCAGGCAGCAGAAGTAAAGGATAGAAAAAGTCCATCCACTCAGGTGAAATACAATAAAAAAAGATACAGCTTTTTTAGATATTCTTATCGCTTTTTCCAAAAATAATGGCGGAGTCTTCAAAATCTGTTTAGAAGGGGAGCGGTGCCTCGAAGGTGACCGATTCTTTCGTTATGGGGTGAGTGAATGAGATGCTTTCGGCATGAAGCATGAGGCGTGTGCTGGCGCGGCCGTAAAGCATATCGCCCACGATGGGGCATCCAAGCCCTTCGTTGTGGCTGGCGTGCACGCGAAGTTGGTGTGTGCGTCCGGTGTGTGGATAGAATGCGATGCGTGTGCGTCTATCGGTGCGCTGTATCACTTCAAAGTGTGTGATGGCGCGCTTGCCATGCTCATGGTCCACCATTTGGCGAGGTCGGTCGTCGATATTCGGGCGAAGTGGCAAATCGATGATTCCATCCTCCGCCTTCACGATGCCGTCGAGCAAGGCGATATATCGCTTTTGAATGTTGCGGCTGGCAAAATCGGCTTGTAAGGCGGTGTACACTTCATCGGTCTTGGCCAAAATCACCAGTCCAGATGTGCTCATATCGAGGCGATGAACCGCCTTCAAAGGTGTCCTTAATTGCTCGGAGAGAATGGATTGGAGCGAGCCGTCGTGCAGACGTCCTGGCACGGTGAGCATGCCTGCAGGTTTGTTGGCCACCACCATCCACTGGTCTTCGTAGATGATGGCGTCGGCTGAAGAAATCACAGGATTTTCAGGTTGCTGTGTCTCCACGTCCACGCCCTTAAGCATGTGCGAACGGATGGGGCGGCACTTGCTCAGGCAAGCCCCGTCGTACTGGCCATGGTGGCGCACTTCCTGTGCAGGAGAATTGCCCCACCAGAATTCGGCAATGCAAAGGGGCTTCAGCTGGTGGCTGAAAGCATATTGTAGCAATTTTGGTGCGCAACATTCGCCTGAGCCCGATGGCGGAATGAGCGATGCTTGTAGCGTGGGGTTGCATTGGTAGAAAGTGGCAAACACATCCATCAAATCAAGTTGTTCACCATTTGCGTCACTCACCACGAACAGGCGGAAGATGCGTTCCTGCAGTGCCTCGCTCATGGATTTTCGGCGGGCTTTAAGTGCAAGGATTTCGTCCGTGATGCTGTCGACCTCCGCTTTTTTCTCTGCAATGATAGCCTCGTGGCGAAGGCGAAGACGCTTCAGTTCGGCCTTTTGGAATTGGCTTTCAGCTATCAGCGCTTTCTCTTCGTTGGCCGACAGTCCACCTTCGGCTCGGCGAACTTCTCTCAGTGCCTTGGCTTCGCTCATCGTCTGCTTGTAGGCGTCAATAGCGGCGGTTTTTTCATCTTCTGCCCGTTGCAGCGCTCGTCGCGCTTCGGTCAGCGCAGACGATGCTTGAAGGTGGGCAATCTGCGCGTTGATGGCCGAGATTTGTGCTTCTCCTTTTTTGAATTCGCCATCGGGCCGGAGCACATCGTAGACGCCAGGCACAACAGCTTCTGGATTCTTGCTTCCCGCCCAACTGCCCGACTACGCTGCGCGAAACCC
>JAKSMA010000217.1 GCA_024400895.1 Muribaculaceae bacterium
TGGGTAAACTCGGTCCTTGGGGTCGTGTGCTTGGTCCTCGTGGTCTCATGCCTAACCCTAAGAGCGGTACCGTAACCCAAGATGTTGCAAAGGCTGTTAAAGAAGTAAAACAAGGTAAGATCGACTTTAAGGTTGATAAGAAAGGTATAGTACACACTTCAATTGGTAAAGTGTCGTTTAGTGCTGAACAAATCAAGGAAAATGCTCAGGCATTTATCAACACCTTGATTAAGCTCAAACCAAGCACCGCCAAGGGAACCTATATCAAGAGCGTTTATCTTTCAAGCACCATGAGTCCTGGTATCAAGGTTGATACAAAATCAATTGATGCTTAATTCTTAAATTTGAAGCAAAAATGAAGAAGGAAGATAAAGCATTATTAATCGAAAAGATCAAGGAGACCCTTGCATCATACAGCTGTGTGTATTTGACCGAAACTACCGGTTTGAATGCAGAGCGCACCACTGATTTGCGTCGTGCTGCGTATAAGGCTGACGTGAAGATGTTGGTTGTTAAGAACACCTTGTTGAAGAAGGCTATGGAGGCATCTGACCTCGATTACAGTGGCCTTTATCCTGCACTGGTTGGAAATACCACGCTCATGTTGAGCAACACTGGTAACGCTCCAGCTAAACTTTTAAAAGATTTCCGTCAGAAGAAAGAGACTCAGCCAGCTTTGAAGGCAGCTTTCGTTGAAGAAACTGTTTACATGGGCGCTGATCAACTCGATACTTTGGTTGCTATCAAGAGCAAGAACGAACTCATCGCCGACGTTGTGGCTTTGCTTCAATCTCCAGCGAAGAATGTTGTTTCTGCTTTGCAATCAGGTGGTAACAAGCTCCACGGAATTCTCGAAACATTATCAAACAAAGAATAATAAAAAAATAACAACAATTAAATCATACAAAAATGGCAGATTTAAAAGCTTTTGCTGAGCAACTTGTTAACCTCACAGTTAAGGAAGTAAACGAACTCGCTCAAATTCTTAAAGACGAATATGGTATCGAACCTGCTGCTGCAGCTGTTGCTGTTGCTGCTGGTCCTGCAGCTGGTGGTGCTGCTGCTGAAGAAGAAAAGTCTTCTTTCGACGTAATTCTTAAGGCTCCAGGTGCTGAAAAGCTCAAAGTTATCAAATTGGTTAAGGAACTTACAGGTCTCGGCTTGAAGGACGCTAAGGACCTTGTTGACGGCGCTCCTAAGCCTGTTAAGGAAGGTGCTGCTAAGGACGAAGCTGAAGCTCTCAAGAAGCAACTCGAAGAACTCGGAGCTGAAGTTGAACTTAAATAATATCGCCTGAATATCAGGTGTTTAGGTTAAGAATCTTCTTAAAACGATGATTCTTAACCTTTTTGTGTCATATTAAAATTTTGAGTTCACTTAATTAATTTTTCAATGTCAGTTTCCAAAAACCCACGAGTAAATTTTGCACGTGTCAAGAACCCATATCCATATCCGGATTTTCTTGAAGTGCAATTACAATCTTTCAGAGATTTTCTGCAATTAGATACACCAACTGAGAAGAGAAAAAACGAGGGACTCTATAAGGTGTTTTCGGAAAATTTCCCAATTGCGGATACCCGAAACAACTTTGTGTTGGAATTCCTTGACTACTACATCGATCCACCTCGCTATACTATTGACGAGTGTTTCGATCGTGGTCTCACATATTGTGTGCCTTTAAAGGCCAAACTTAAGCTCTATTGTACCGACCCTGACCATGAGGATTTCGCTACCGCAGTGCAAGATGTGTACTTGGGTACTATTCCTTATATGACTGATAAGGGTACGTTTATTATCAATGGAGCAGAACGTGTTGTAGTTTCTCAGCTTCACCGTTCACCAGGTGTGTTCTTCGGACAGAGCACACACGCAAATGGTACAAAACTCTATTCGGCTCGCATCATCCCATTCCGTGGATCATGGATTGAATTTGCCACCGATATCAATAATGTGATGTACGCTTACATCGACCGTAAGAAGAAGTTGCCAGTGACCACACTGTTGCGCGCAATCGGTCTTGAATCAGATAACGACATCATTAAGATTTTCGGTCTGGCCGAAGAACTCAAAGTAAACAAGACTAACCTCAAGAAGGCTGTGGGTCGCAAGCTTGCTGCCCGCATCTTGAACTCATGGAACGAGGACTTCGTTGACGAAGACACCGGTGAAGTGGTTTCAATTGAGCGTAATGAAGTGCTTGTTGACCGCGACGAAGAATTAACAGAAGAAGTTGCTGCCAAGATTCTTGAGAGCGGAACAAGCGTGATTTTGCTCCATAAAGAGGATGTGAATACAAGTGATTACCAAATCATTTTCAACACCCTCAGCAAAGATACATGTAGCACTGAGAAGGAAGCTATCACTTATATCTACCGTCAGATGCGTAACGCTGACCCTGCAGACGATACTTCTGCTCGCGAATTGATTCAAAATCTTTTCTTCAGCGACAAGCGTTACGATTTGGGCGATGTAGGTCGTTTCCGTATCAACAAGAAGCTCGGTTTGGATACCGATGATTCTGTACGCGTGCTCACCAACAACGATATCATTGAAATCATCAAGTATCTCATCGGCTTGATTAACAGTAAGACTGATGTGGATGATATCGACCACTTGAGCAACCGTCGTGTGCGCACTGTTGGCGAACAACTTTATAACCAATTCGGCGTAGGTTTGGCACGTATGGCCCGCACAATTCGTGAACGTATGAATGTGCGCGACAACGAAGTGTTCACTCCAATGGACTTGATCAATGCCAAGACTATTTCATCGGTAATCAACACATTCTTCGGTACGAATGCGTTGTCACAATTCATGGACCAGACCAACCCACTGGCAGAAATCACTCACAAGCGCCGTATGTCGGCTCTTGGCCCTGGTGGTCTGTCGCGTGAGCGTGCAGGTTTCGAGGTGCGTGACGTACACTACACTCACTATGGCCGCTTGTGCCCAATCGAAACTCCTGAAGGTCCAAACATTGGTTTGATTTCTTCGCTCTGTATCTACGCAAAGATTAATAAGCTCGGCTTTATCGAAACTCCTTACCGCGAGGTGAAGGATTCTAAGGTCAACTTAAATAATGATGAAATCGTTTATCTCACTGCGGAAAGTGAAGAAGGTAAGATTATCGCTCAAGGTAATGCTCCTTTGAACGACGACGGCTCTTTCGTTCGCAACAAGGTGAAGGCTCGTCTTGAAGCCGATTTCCCTGTAGTGGCTCCTGACCAAGTGGAATTGATGGACGTTTCTCCTCAACAGATTGCATCTATCGCTGCTGCGATGATTCCATTCCTCGATCACGACGATGCTAACCGTGCCTTGATGGGTGCCAACATGATGCGCCAGGCAGTGCCTCTGCTGCGCAGCGAAGCTCCTATTGTGGGTACGGGTATTGAAAAACGCCTTGCTTACGACAGCCGCACTCAAATTCAGGCTGCTGGCGCCGGCGTTATCGAATATGTGGACGCTGATGTGATCCGCATCCGCTACGACCAGACTGAAGAAGAAGCTTTCGTAAGCTTCGACGAGCCTGTAGTAGAATATCACTTGCCAAAGTTCCGCAAGACCAACCAAAGCACCACTATCGACTTGCGTCCTATCTGCGAACGCGGTCAGAGAGTGAATGCGGGCG
>JAKSMA010000218.1 GCA_024400895.1 Muribaculaceae bacterium
TGCACGGTCGATGAGCGGGGTGCCGTTCACAGGCACCATGCATTTGGTGTTGTTTTTTGTGTATTCGCCGAGGCGTTTGCCCATACCGGCGGCAAGAATAATGGCTTGCATATCTTGTGGTTGTTTAAAGATACAAATTTGAATGTTGTACTATAGAGGAGATTTAACTACCCATTGACCTTGTTTCCTTCCACCTTGACGAATGACGAAACCTTGTTCTTGTAGGATATTGAGATCTCTTCTAATTGTACGTTCGTTAACGGACAAGATTTCTGATAAATCTTTAATCTTTATCCGGACATTTTTTTTGATATGGTGAATGATAAGCGACTGACGCTCTGTTATTTCTTTGTGGACATCTTTGTGGACATCGCTCTTGCCGAAAACCTGAATAGGTGTTGAGGTAAACTCTTCGTGGCAGGGAATGTCAATCATAAAAAAAGTGCGAGCATCGTCGGTTTCCACCACCGAAAATTGGGTACTGTCAAAATCGCAGTGCAAAGTTACAAAAAAAAGAGAAATTTCCATTAGCGAGCGTTAGAGAGCTTTGCTGAGTTCTCGGAGCTCTCGGAGTTCTCGGAGCGGGTTCGCTGACGCTCACTTTGACTTGTTTCGCCATGCTGTTCTTGCTTGGGTCATCTGCTCTCGAATGCCTCCATGCTCAAGGAAATCTTTCTTTTGCCGCTCAATGAGGCCCTGGAGCAACACGTCGGCTTGGTGGATGAGGATAATGGCTATGTTGGCCACTGTTTCGGCCGTACGTATTTTTACCGCTTCTCTGTAATAGGCGTCGTTGAGATGCTCGGCACAAAACTTGCGTGTCAGCAACGCTTTCTCGCATTCTTTATCCCATATTTCAAGATTGCGCACGCGCAAAAAGTCTTCGTAGTCTTCAAGAAGTTCTTGTAGACTCGCTTTTGCCACATTTGTCAATTTGATTTGGGTTTCCATCGATGTGGTGGCTGCTTTGCTGCCTTCCACAATGTTTTGCTTGCCACTGCGCGAAGCTTGCACCATTTGGTCAATAGTGCGGTCGCCTTGATTGAGGAAGCGGCGGGTGAAGATGTAGGTGATGTCGTAGATGATTTTCGACACTTTATACACTCTCAGGCTGCGCACGTTGCCTTTTTGCGGAAGGAAGTTTTGATTGATCATTTTATTTTCTTGCTGTTTTTTGTTTTTTTGAGTTCTCGGAGCACTCGGAGTTCTCGGAGCGGGTTCGCTGACGCTCACGCAAGGGTGGCTTTTATATGCCTACGATGTATTTGCTCTTGGGGAGGAGGGATAGCAACTTCACCGCCAGGTAACTGGTCACAGCCCCGCTCACGATGAGTAATGGAATGGCCAACTCGGTGGGTAATGCCAATTTCTGGAACACAGGCCATAGGGCATGGCGGATGATGTAGATGTGCACCAAGTAGATGCCGAAACTGTGTTGGGCGAAGTTGTAGAGCACTTTTTCTGCCCATCGCTTAAGCGGTATGTGCTTGATAACCACGAAATAGCAAATGCACATTGCCACTGTGGGCAGACTAAGTCGGTGGTTGAGGGTGCGGATGGGAAGTTTGGTGAAAAGGTGCAGTGCCAGCGGCACGGCAAATATGCCGATAATGACGGCAAAATGCCACCACTTAACTCGCGTGATATTCACATATTTGCGTAGATAGTAGCCCATAACGGCAGCCCAAAGGTAGCCCCAGAAATAATACACCATGCCATTCTGGTAGTCAATCAGTCCGCGTATGTCCTTGTGGATTTGTGTCAGATAGGGAACTGTGAGCGTGAATCCCCACACCGCGAGATAGAATTGAAGTTCGCGCTTGGTGGTGTGCTGCAGCCATGTGGCTATGATAGGCGTGAGCAAATAGATGCCGAATATGGCGTAGATAAACCAGTAGATGCCCTGTTGGGGCGTGAACGGGATGAGCATCACTTTAGTGAAAAATGCCTCCCATGTGAGCGATGTGGTGAACTTGTCGATAAGCAGCGACACCAGCGTCCAAATCACCATCGGAAGCACCACGCGGCTCACGCGCTGTTTCAGAAACGGGATGGCAGGCTTTGGCTTATAGAGCACCAGCGCACCCGAAATCATGAAGAACAGGATGCTTGCTCCTGCCATGGTGATGTGGTTGTAGAGGTCCATTGCCATACCTTTAGGAGTGCCGGGCATCGCCACATGTGTGGCAAGCACGAACAGGCACGCTGTGGAGCGCACTGCGTCAATCCAATAGGCACGGGGTTGGGATATGTTAGTTTCTGCCATATCAGGGAATGTCTATTTTTAGTTGTTGGTCACCTCGATGGCTTTCACGCAGTGGGTGATGCGCTGGTCTTCGGGTGGGAGTTGCATATAGTTGCCGTAGAGAATGGTGAGATATTCATCGTAGGCAGCAGGGGCATCGTAGAAGCAACCGTCGAATTCCACTTTCGCCACCTCGTCGAACAGACGGCGAGGGAAAAGATCCTGAAGCGATGTGGGCATGTGTGCCACATACTCTGCGCCATCGAAAGCCTTTCGGCGGCTGCAAAGTGTGATCAGTCGGGCAAAAGTGCGGGCGCCGATGATTTTGCACGCCTTCCACTTCCAAGGCTTGTTGCCAGGGGGGCATTGCTTGAATGAAGCCGATGCGCGGCAGGAGTTGAAATACTTCGCCAGCTTCTTCTGAAGCGTAGGCGCTGCTGTGTCCACGCCATCGAGAGGGAAGATGTCGACCCACAGGCCATTGCCGGCGAAATCGTCGAGCGACTCTTCCATCAGTTTTGTGGACAGGTCCACCACCTTGGCGTAGTGATACGGATAGCCTTTCGATTTCGGAGTGAGAGCCACAAAGCGCCTGTCGGGCTGGCTGAGCATCACCTTCAGCAACTGCTCATAGTCGGCACGGGGCATGGAAATGTCGATGTCGTCGTCCCAGGGAATGAATCCCTTGTGGCGAATAGCTCCAAGTAGCGAGCCATAACTCAGGTAATAGCGCAGGCCATGAGATTCACACACCGAAACGATGTATTTCAGTATCTCATGCTCTTTCTGCTTCACTTGCTCCAATGTTATCAATTCCATATCTTCTGCATTTTAGTTGCCCGCAAAGATACAAAATTTTTCTCACTCGGCATTGAATTTCGCGTTGTCGGTGCAGGGCAACCGCATCAAATCGTGAGGAATATGATTTGTTTGACCCAAGGGGATAAATGTGCCGAAAGAGATTTTTGCGTGTGATGTGTGGATGGTGTTTTTTTTGTTTTCCAGGAATACTGTTCCATTTTCCGAGTACGAAATACAAGAATCACCCAGAACACCCGAAACACCTGAAACACCTGAAACACCCTTTTATATTTCGCTTTTGGACCAAAAACCTCCACTTTTCTGGTCCATATCGGAAGTCGAAACACTTTTCTTATTTCAAGTGAAACAGCTGCGCGGGAGTTAAGGAGTGAAGTCATCGTTCCTGCGGAGCTGTGAAGTTAAGACGATACCAAGATGCCAATACGTAAAAGAACTCTGGTGCGAAGATAGGGAAATCGCGAAGCGATGGCAATGGCAAAAAGGGGATTATAGAAATTAGAAATTAGAAATTAGAAATTAGAAGTTAGAAATTAGAAGTTAGAAGTTAGAAGTTAG
>JAKSMA010000219.1 GCA_024400895.1 Muribaculaceae bacterium
ATCTCTAACCTCTAATTTCTAATCTCTAATTTCTTTTTTTCTATAATAATGTGTATATTTGCAAATTAATAGAGTTTTTTGTGGTTACGATACAATATTTTGTGAATAGAATTTGCTATCGGCCTCAATACTAAATTGTGAATACTAATCAAATTTCAACAATATGAAAAAGTTTTTACTATCTTTAGCTTTAGCAGTGGTGGCTATTTGTGCTTCCGCTGCCGTGGGTGACACTTTCTCTGTTGGCAACCTTTCGTATGTTGTTACCGGAGATGCTACTACCATCAATTATGCTTCTGTGCATGTCACAGGTTTGAGCGCAACAGGTAAGTCAACCTCCAGCCTCGGCCTCGTGATTCCATCAACAGTGACATACAACGGTACCGTCTACCGCGTTACTTATGTTCAGCCATCGGCGTTTGCCAACCAGACCAACATTGCAAACGTAAACATCCACTATGGTGTTACCGACTTGAATGAAAGCGCTTTCAGAAACTGTACAGGTATCACGTATGTGCGCCTTCCAAGTTCTATGCGCTACATCTATAGCCATGTATTTGAAGGCTGTACGTCGCTGAAGAATGTGTATATTGCAAACCCAGACCCAACGAGCGGTGTATTCAACAGTGACGCATTCCCTTCCAACAGCGGCATGACGCTTTTTGTGCCAAGGACCAACGCAAATTCAGTCCACTTATACAAAGCAAGAAAATGCTTTGAAAAATTTGCCACTATCAGCAAGAGTTCAATGGCCTACGACATCTATTGCTCCGATGGCGCCTACCTTTGCGTCACAAGTGGTCCAACCAAGACCACTCGTGGCGAAATGACAATGGTGGGCTTTAACGGCTCTGGAAGCAGGGTTACCGATGGGGCATTCGTCCCCTCTTGTGGCTCCAGCAATTATAGCTTTGATAATTACAGTTATGATTTTGTGGCTGTGTCAGACAGCGCTTGTTTAAGCAACTCCGATCTTAAGAGCGTGAACATTTCTGCCTGTACAAAGCTGACAACACTCGGTAAGAATTCGTTCAAATATTGCGTCAACATGACCTCTTTCGCCATGGCCACCACAAGTTTGAAAGAAATAAAATCGGGGGCATTTTTTGGATGCATAAGCTTAACAAGCATCACCATTCCATCGGGTGTGACTTCTTGCAGTCCCTATTTTGTGGATGGATGCTCAAGTTTGACCACAATCAATGTTCATTCCAGCAACACCATGTACTCTTCTTATAGCGGCATGCTCTACGACAAGACACAAACCAAATTGTTAAGATGCCCAGAAGGTTTTAGCGGTACATCTTTAGTGAGCGCAAATTCTTTCCCATCCCAAATGATAAAAGTGGGCGAATATGCTTTCTACGGATGCTCAAAGATTAAATATGTGTATCTCCCCTATGGTGTTCAACTAGTGTCGAGTTATGCTTTCACAAATTGCGCCAATCTGCTTACAATGAAAGTTCCAAGCTCTGTTACTACTTGGGGCAATTCTGTGTTTGGTGGCTCCACGAAACTGGAGCTGCTGTATATGAACATGCAAAGACCTCCAGCCGTGCGCGACGAAGAATTCAAAAATATAGAGAGGACCACACTGGTGGTGCCTTACTCTTCATGGAACAGCTATAAGACTGCTGAGGGCTGGAAGACTTGGAAAAACATCAAGCACGGTGCATTCGACATTGCCGCATTCGACTTCGTAAATGCAAGCACTGGACAAGCATGGAGCACAAACTACACCATCCACAGCAACGAACGAGTGAAAATCAACGGCAAGAGCTACGATGGACGCGCGAAACTGGTGTGGGTAGACAGAAATAATGCTACCGGTGTTTTGAAGATTCCTGAATATGTAACCGAACCCACTTCAAACAAGAAGTATGCCGTTACTGCCATCGATTCAAAAGTGGCTAACGATGGCTTCGGAGCTGATGTTTCGCTCACATTGGGTGAAAACGTCGACACTATCAGCGAATCGGCATTCTCCGGTCGCACCAGTTTAATCCAGCTCAACCTCAACGCGAACCTTACACACATCGCTGAATATGCTTTCAACGAATGCCGCATCGCCAATGCCCTTGACCTCCCTTACGGCCTCAAATACTTAGGCTCATATGCTTTCTACAACAACTCGTTTAAGCATCTTTTGATACCTTCTTCATTGACATCTTTTGGCGTATATGCTATCGCTAAAAACAACCACCTCGAGGAGTTGGTAATCAACGGTTCATACTGGTCAAAAGCCACAAATTGGGATTTGACCAATGTACCATCATCTTGTAAGCTCTATGTGCCTACAGGTTGTGTTCAGCAATACAAGAGCAACCCACAATGGGGCAAGCTGAACGTGATGGCTGGTGCCTACGACTTCACCTTCAACAATGGTGCGATGAACAATACCCGCTATCACATGACCGTGACAAGTAACGTACCAGTCACTGCGAATGGCGTAACCTACGATGGTAAGGCTAAATATGTTTATCATCCAGCAGTTGCAACTATTCAAGCCACCGCTTTCATCGGAAGCAATTCTGAAAAGAATGTAACAAATGGTGGCAGCAAGTCATATTTGATGACCGAATTTGGTGATAGCCTTTTGGCGGGCGCAGCAAGTGCTAATGATGTCAAAGTTTCAGACATGAAGAATCTTGTGCGCATCGGCGATTATGCATTCATGGGCACCAGTATCACTCAGTTCACAGTTCCTTCCACAGTTACTTATATCGGACGATACGCCTTTGTGAACTGCCCATGGTTGAAAGAACTCGTGCTCATGCAGCAATCAGGCACCCGCTCATGGGGTGGCCAGTTCTTCGGTGTAAATGCCAGCGATTTCCACTGCTATGTGAAGTGGACATCGTATCCTGATTACAAGAAGAGTGTAGACAATTGGACCAAGTTCTCCGTTGATACCAACAACCCCATCGACCGCTTGAACTCTTATTTCCAAATGGATGACGACGCTATTGTCATATCGTTCAGCGTGGCTCATCCTGTTGACTGGAATGCTGCAGGCCTGAATGCCTACACCGTCTACAGTTACCAAAAGGCAGAGCAGAAGGCCTACACCCAGAAGGTGACTGCCACTCCAGCCTCAACAGGCCTGCTCGTTGACGGCTTCACTAAGGGCAAAACCTACCTGTTGAACCGTCCAAGCACCACACCAAGCGAACCAACTAACTTGCTGAAGGGTTCTGCCGATGGCTTAGTGAATGTTTACAACGTGAACGTGGGCTACCTGTTTTCTAAGAGCAATAAAAACTTCTGGAAACCAACCTCAAGCTACAACCTGAATACAGGCTATGCCTACTTGCAACTTTCAAGCAGCCTTGCAGGCACCACCACCACGATTGAAGTGGACCGCTGGCCACAGGCGCTGAAGGGCGATGTTGATGGCAATGGCGTGGTTAATGTATCGGATGTTACAGCCCTCATCAACAAGATTCTCGGCACCGCATCATATAGCGACAGCGTGTGCGACATCGACGGCAACGGCACTGTAAACGTATCCGACGTTACCGCCCTCATCAACCTCATCCTCGGCTAACGAGGATTCTCCGGAAATGCCCGGAATTCACAGAATTTACGGAGATTCCCA
>JAKSMA010000022.1 GCA_024400895.1 Muribaculaceae bacterium
CAAAGCAGCGTTGGAGAACGTCCAGAAGATGTTCGTGAAGAACTGTGGGATTACCATTCATATCAATGGTTTCTACATCCTGTAGCAGAGTGGCAACTGGTTTGAAAACCACATTAAAGTAAATGTCTTCACCATTGCTTATACCACCTTGAATACCACCAGAATAGTTTGTTGTAGTTCTGATTCTATCTCCATCTTTCACAAAGCAATCAACCACTTCACTACCAAGATGATTTACAAAATCAAATCCTAAACCAAACTCAACTCCCTTAGCGGCATTAATCGACATCATAGCCATTGATAATTGGGCATTTAAACGAGAAAACACAGGTTCACCCAATCCAACGGGAACGCCTTTAATCACACATGACACTACCCCACCGACTGTATCGCCTTTGCTTTTGGCATCAGTGATTACGGCAATCATTTTTTTAGCCGTTTCTGCATCTGGACATCGGGCAATATTATTGTCGACATTCGACAAGTCAAGCGATTTATAAGGCGTTTTCAGTGATATTTTGGAAACTTGTGAAGTATAGGCTGTAACAGAAACACCCAGTTGTGATAGTGCCTGCATAGCAAATGCGCCAGCCACTACGCGAGCTGCTGTTTCACGAGCAGAAGAGCGTCCACCACCGCGATAGTCGCGAATCCCATACTTGGTTTGATAAGTGAAATCGGCGTGTGAAGGGCGATAGCATTTTGCAATGTCGCTATAATCAGAAGAATGCTGATTGGTATTTCTTATAATAAATCCAATTGGAGTGCCTAAAGTGACACCTTCAAACACACCAGAAAGAATTTCAACCTTGTCAGCTTCATTTCTTGAAGTGGTTATAGCAGATTGACCTGGACGACGACGTGCCACTTGACGCTGAATCTCGTCAAAATCTATTTTCACGCCCGCAGGGAAGCCATCAATAACGCCCCCAATAGCAGGTCCATGCGATTCACCAAATGTGGTGACTGTAAGTATGTTACCAAACGTATTTTTCATCTTTTGTTGAAGTTAATTATTTGTTTGAAACCAAGTCACATTCCGTAGCACCTACATATTTCACAAGGTCTGCAGGATTGATTTTCAATTGCAAACCACGCACACCTGCACTCACATAGATATAGTCGAACAAGATGCAGGTTTCGTGAAAAAATGTAGGAAAGGGCTTCTTCATTCCAATAGGCGAACAGCCGCCACGAATATATCCAGTTGTAGGGAGCAATTCTTTCATCGGAATCAAATCCACTTTCTTGTTTCCGGAAATTTTAGCAGCCTTTTTCAAATCCACTTCATCTTCTCCAGGAATAACGCAAACAAAATGCCCGGTTTTCTCTCCTCGAAGAATCAAAGTCTTGAAAACCTGTTGAATATCTTCGCCAAGTTGTTCTGCAATATGACCGGCACCTAAATCGTTCTCATCCACAATATAAGGAATGAGTTCGTAATGAATTTTGGCTTGGTCGAGAAGCCTTGCAACATTGGTTTTAGCAATCTTTTTCATTATTTAATGCTTTGAGAATACAAATTTACTCGTTTTCTGCCTATATTTGCAACTTAAAATGTAATTTAAATGAAGAAACGCCACATATTTAGCATCATTGCGGCTATTTGCATAACATATAGCCATGCCCAAAACTTCAACTTCAGCAATAAAAAAGAAGCTCTCAAAGCACTTGAAGAGGCCGAAGCCACATTAGGTAATCCCCTTAGTGTGGATCACAATGAGGAGAAATTTGTTGAGCTATTAAAAGCTATCAGCAACAGCGAGGCATTGTCGGATACCGACAAAATGCGCCCAAAATTGCTATTGGAAGAAGCTTTAAAGAATCATGTAGGCACAAAAGCTCACGATATAGAATACATCACTCCAGATGATAGCACGCATTATATCTCTGAAAGCCAAGTTCCTTTGACGCTGATTTACTTCAACGACCCAGATTGCGATGCCTGCGAAATGGTGAAAGAACGCCTCGATACATGTTCGATTCTAAAAACTATGGTTAAGGAACGTAAACTGCAAATCATCGGCATCTACACACTCAATGACGAACAATCATGGAGAAACACAAAATTCCCTAACTACATTATCAACGGATGGAACAGAAATCAAGAGATAGAATTTAAAGAGACTTATCTGTTACCAACACTTCCCCTATTCTATTTGTTGGATTCTGACAAAATAGTACTGCTAAAAGCCGAAGCAAGCCTCAGCAAAGTGTTAGATTACTTGCAAAGAGAAACAAGCAAATAAGACTCATCTTCAACCTTCACTTTAAACAGTGATGAAGCTCGATAGCCAATTACCCAAATAATCTGGCCGTCAGCCTCCATCACCCACGTCTCAGCCTTTTTTCTTTCACTCAATTTTAGGTCTGTAAACAAATCGCTTAATAGTTTCGAACCATTCATCCCAAAAGGCTTAAATTTGTCGCCATTTTTCCATCTTCTAATCAAGACGTCTTTTGATTTAAGCACTTCAAGACTTAATGCAATTACGTCTTTTCCATTGCAAGATTCAAGACTATATTCCGTACGCAACACTTCTTTGATGTCAATTTCAATTGGGTAAGATATTTTGTTGCATTTCAAATTAATGCCGTACGAACATTCAAGTTTTTCTTTATTGACAAAAACTTCAAGTTTTGCACGGTTTATGGTTAAAGTATGACTTGAAGAATAGAAGTGTTTCCCTACACCATTTTCCCCATCAATTGCTCTAAAAACATCACAACATTGAGCATGGTTGAAACCATCTGGTTTAAGAATTTCGAAAAGTAAAGTAGTGGAATTTACAAATTGCAATAATTTTTCAATTTCAATATACAAAACATCCTCATCAAATTTACAAATACCATCTTTAACTTTCTGGAGAAATTCATCATACAGAGAGTTGCACGAACTCACTTGACCGATAGTTTTGCAAAATTGGTCGAATGCGCCAGGAAAATGTTGCTCAATGGTGGGCAAAACGATATTTCTAAGTTTATTTCTCTTTACATCATTTTTCTGGTTAGAAGAATCGGTCACAAACATCCACCCATTATCATCCAGATAATCAACAACTTCACCCCTTGATACGCACAATAATGGGCGCACTACAGCGCCATTTTTCGATGCGATTCCCGATAATCCATTAATTCCCGCCCCTCTCAAAGCGTTGAGAAAAAAAGTTTCCACATTATCATTTTGATGATGCGCCACCGCCAATTCACGACAGTCTTGTTCGCGAAGCAAAACCTTAAACCAAGCATATCTCAAATCACGGCATGCCATTTCGAGAGAAACACCATTTTCTTTCATATAGGCAGGCACATCGAAATCTTTCACAAAAAGCGGAACGTCTAACTCTTTGCAAAGCGATATCACAAATTGCTCGTCACGCTCAGATTCATCGCCCCTTAAATGGAAATTGCAGTGAGCGGCCTTGCACTCAAAGCCCAAAGCCAGAAGCACACGAAGCAAGGCTACAGAATCGGCACCTCCACTCAAAGCCACCAAAACTGCACGAGAGCCGCTCAAGAGGCGGTTTCTCTCGATAAAATCTTTTATCTTTTGTTCGAATTGTCGTGAATAATCAGTACTCATAATAAATGCAAAGATAATAAATACCATTGATTTTTGGCAATGTGCGAGGCATTAGACTATTAAAAGTTTTTAGGATTGAGGGATTTTTTGTAATTTTGCGTTAGAAACTACAATATTAGATATGTTAATCGACAAAATTAAAACTCTAAAAGAGCAAATCAACACGCTTCAAGCAGCCAACGAAGAAGCACTTGAAGCTTTGAGAATCAAATATCTCAGCAAAAAGGGCGAAGTTACTGCCCTTTTCAACGAATTCCGCAATGTGCCAGCAGACCAAAAGAAGGAATTCGGACAACGACTTAACGAACTTAAAACACTCGCGACAGACAAATTGAATGAACTGCGCGAAGGTTTCAAGGCTCAAGCAAAAGAAGCCAATAAAATAGATATCACCCGTCCTGCAATGCCAGAGAAGCTTGGTACACGCCATCCTATTTCTCTCGTTCGCAAAGAAATTATCGATATCTTCTCACGCCTTGGTTTCACACTGGCTGACGGCCCTGAAGTGGAAGACGACTGGCATGTGTTCAGCGCATTGAACTTTGCTGCCGACCACCCAGCTCGCGACATGCAAGACACCTTCTTCATCAATGCTGATGACAAGGACGTGAAGCGCAATATCATTTTGCGCAGCCACACAAGTTCGGTGCAAGTTCGCACAATGGAAAAGAAGCAACCACCTATCCGCATTATCTGCCCAGGACGCGTATATCGCAACGAGGCTATTACTGCACGTGCACACTGTTTCTTCCATCAAATTGAAGGTCTTTACATCGACAAGAACGTTACTTTTGCTGATTTGAAGCAAGTGTTGCTTAACTTTGCGCAAGAGCTTTTCGGCCCCGACACCAAGATTCGTTTGCGTCCAAGCTACTTCCCATTCACTGAACCAAGCGCAGAAATGGATGTTTCGTGTATGCTTTGCGGTGGTGAAGGTTGCGGTTTCTGCAAGCACACCGGTTGGGTGGAAATCCTCGGTTGCGGCATGATTGACCCTAACGTGCTTGAAGCCAGCGGTATCGACAGCACTGCGTACAGCGGTTACGCCTTCCGTTTGGGTCTCGAACTTAGCGCCAATGTGAAATACCTGGTGACAGACTGGCGTATCTTTAGCGAACACGATGTCCGCTTCCTCGATGAATTTGAAGCCGCTCACTAATAGTGAATCGGTCAATTCATTAATTTTTCGACTATAATTTAGTTCATACATACTACACTCCCGCCTATTTCAAATATGAGCGGGAGTTATTTTTAAGAATATGACAATCAAAGAGAGATACGAAGCATGCCTCGCATACTGGATGAAGCAAAATCCAAACCCAGGAACCGAGCTCAATTACAACAACAACTTTGAACTTCTCGTGGCTGTGATGCTATCGGCACAATGCACTGATAAACGTATCAACATGGTCACTCCCGCCTTGTTTGAAGCATATCCGACAGCAGAGGCAATGGCAAAGGCTTCGTTCGACGAAATTTTCAAATATGTGAAAAGTGTGTCATATCCCAATAGCAAGGCTCAGCATCTCTTGGACATGTCGAGAATGCTGATTGAAGAATTCAACGGCGAAATTCCAGAAACCATGGCAGAAATGACACGCTTGCCTGGTGTGGGCAGGAAAACTGCCAACGTGATGCTCGGACAAGCCTTCGGAAAGGCGGCTATCGCGGTCGACACACATGTGTTTCGCGTAGCCAACCGCATAGGATTAAGCAATGGGAAAACGCCTTTGGAAGTGGAGAAATCACTCATGAAACACATTCCTGCCGACAAGCAATGGAAAGCTCACCACTGGATACTGCTTCATGGACGATATATTTGCAAAGCGCAAAAACCAGACTGCTTCAATTGTGAAATCAAGGAATATTGCAAGACCTATAACAAGAAATAGGATTCAAACAAGCATACAATAACAGTTTAAACAACAACCGTTTATAGCTTCTAATCTTTGGTGATTCGGAAGACGCAATGCCATGAGGATATCACAAACCTTGACATCCCTAAACCAAGAAAGTTCATTTGATGCAAAAGGCAATCTTTTGTTTCTCACAGGCATGATTTGTGCTATCTTTCGCTCACATAAGAGCCCCTATGCTCGTTCTGGCATGGCACAAATCCTGGCACTCTGATAACCAGAAATCTTATCCTTGCCCTAATGAACTTTCTGGGTTAAAAACAGGCGTAGTAGGTCCTCCCAAAAAACAATGGCGGCCATCTCGACCACCATTGCAGGATTTTAACAATACTATTACTGACTATCAAGAAAAGCGTTATTTAGTTTCCTTTCCCAACAATATATTTACAAGAGGGAGATCCTTGAAGGCGTGCTTTTTCTGGTCCCAAAAGCCAAAATCAGCATCATAGCACCAAGTGGCCCAGGCCACATGATTTTCATTAAACACAGAAATCATGTCACGCGTCCAAGCATAAGCCAATTCTCTATCCACAGGCTCATATACGCCCCATTCGCCACAAAAGAGCTGAACGTCGTATTTCTTTGCCACTTCTATAGCATCATTCATAAGGCTACGCAAAGAATCACGATTCCATTCCTTAGTATACTTCTCAATATCTTTCTTTATTTCTTCTGGAGCTTTTTCGAAATCCTCTTTAGAAATCATCATCCCAGGATAAGAAATCTTACCAGTATACTTGCCTACAGGAGTCCATGGTGCTTTGTTGTGAGTCAGCACCATCGGCTCATACAAGTGGAAGCTGAGCACTATATTCTTGTCGCCTTCCGGAATTTTCAAATATTTAAATGTGTGAGTACCTTGCCAAAGATTAGAGCCGATGACAAGTGTGCGCTGAGGTTCCAGCTCGCGCAAATCCTTATGCACTTTGGCAATAAGCTTATTCCAGTCTTCGTGATTTTTTGCCACAGGTTCATTCATAAATTCATAAGCCACAGAATCGGTGCTAAAAGTCTTCAGCGAATCAGAAAGCTGATGCCACATGCCTATGAGTTGTTCCTGAGCCTTTTCCGAAGTAAACAATGTATTGGTGTCTTCTCCTTCGTTAACGGCATTAAAATTGTGAGAGCGAATAATGTGCAAATCTACAATGGCACGCAAATGATGCTTGGCACAGAGATTTAATACATTTCTCAAAAGCCCCCAAGCCTCTGGAAGTTTATTGCCTTTCTCATCCCAAAATTGAACTTCATCGATAGGAATACGCACAAAATCAAAGCCAAGACTGTCGAGACGAGCAATATCATCTTCTTGGATATGCTTTGCACGCGCCTCTCCACGTTCGTCGCTTTGCGAGAGCCAATGACTCAAGTTAGTACCGCGTTGAATCTTGAAATTGTTGACAACTGTAGTATCGGCAGCACTCGTGGCTCCATTGTTTGTTTTGCAGGAACCGACAGACAAAGCCGCCGCAACAAACGCAATAAGTGTAAATATAGTTTTTCTCATCAGTTATAAAGTTGAATACTGGTTATTTAATCGTTCCAAAATTAGTGGTAAATAACCAAAAACTCTTTCAAAATTCTAACCAATGATAACAAGATTATGATAAGTTGGCTATAATTAAGGAATTATGGAAGAAAAAAGAATCCACCATTTGGCGGATTCTATGAAAATATTTTACGTTCATAATCAGAAGCGATATGTCGCTCCGATTTGAATATTTCCGTTCTTGTCGTCGATGTGCTTATAGTCGTTGAGAAAATCCATATTATAGCGCACATGAAACATTACATAATCGGTGAGATAATATGTGGCGCCAGCACCAATTCCCACATCTACAGTGTGGCTTACATCAGAAAGATTGAGTTTAGGGTCAAGGCCATCAACCCTAACCTTATTGTAGACATTGAATCCGATTTGAGGACCAGCTTCTACACTGAAATATGGAGTCAAACGATATTTAACCATAATTGGCACATTAATGTAATTAGAAGTTATAATGAGCTCCTTATCTAATGCAGCCAACAATCCATGAAACTCAAATTTCTCATCAAGAACATGAGAAATAGCCTCACTAATTTTAAATTTACCACCTTGTGAACTGAACACCAATTCCGGGGAAATGCTCCACTTACTCAATTCTGGTTTATTAGAGCGATATTCTGCAAACACACCAACCTGGCCACCATTACGGAAACCATGTGGAAATGTCCCTCCCCAAAAATGAGATAGATTCATTGCAAATTTCACACCTCCAGTAATGGTTCCATCAAAAGCCTTGAACTGGAGTTTTCCTTGCGCCATTGCCCCAATCGACAAAAGCAATGCCATTGCTATAACGAGTACTTGTCTTTTCATCGTAATTAATATTTGTTGCAAAAATAGCAAAAACTAATCGTTTACAAAACAAATATAGCCCAAAATGACCACCAAATATGAATTAATGAAAATATTGTAATGTCAGAAAATAGTTTTTAAAATAATCTACGGGGGTATAAGAACAAAAAAACGCCTTATGAGCACAATTGAATGGCAAAAAAGCATTAATTTTGTAACCCGAAACGAAAAAAGACTGATGGATATCGATATAAAGAACATAGAAAAAGAGATGAATCGCCCAATCCTCCACCTGATTGGTGAGGTTGCCGACTCAATGCAGCGTGAATGCTACGTTGTAGGAGGATTTGTGCGCGACATTATATTAAAAAAGCCATCAGACGACCTTGATTTCGTGACCGTGGGCAGCGGCATAGAAGTGGCTAAAGCTGTGGCTGAGAAAATTGGCCGACGTAAAGCCTCTTTAGCAGTGTTTAAAACCTACGGCACAGCCCAGGTGAAAACAAAAGGCATGGAGCTTGAATTTGTTGGAGCGAGAAAAGAATCGTACCATCGCGATAGTCGCAACCCTATCGTGGAGGACGGCACACTAAGCGACGACCAATGCCGAAGAGACTTCACCATCAATGCAATGGCCATCAGCGTGAATGCCCATAATTATGGAGAGCTTCTTGACCCATTCGACGGAGTTGGCGACATTGAACGCAAATTAATTCGCACCCCACTTGACCCAGACATCACCTTTAGCGACGACCCTCTGCGCATGATGCGTGCTGTGCGCTTTGCCACACGGCTTGGCTTTGACATCTATCCCGAAACGATGGAAGCAATTACAAGAAATGCTGAACGCATTAAAATCATCACACGCGAACGCATTGCAGAGGAGTTGATGAAGATTATTCGCACCGACAATCCCTCGCGTGGGTTCATGATATTGAGCGAATGTGGATTGCTTCCATACATTTTCCCGGAACTTGCCGCATTGCAAGGTGTGGATGTGATGAACGGAAGGGCGCACAAAGACAATTTCCTTCACACTATGCAAGTGCTCGACAATGTGGCTGCGCAAAGCAAAAACGAATGGCTAAGATGGGCTACCCTACTCCACGATATCGGCAAGCCAGCCTGCAAACGATGGGACGACCAGGTGGGATGGACTTTCCACAACCATAATTTCATCGGAGCAAAAATGATTCCACGCATTTTCAGCAAAATGCGTCTGCCGCTGAACGAGCATATGAAATATGTGCAAAAACTGGTGGAACTACACATGCGTCCAATAGCCCTCGTAGAGGACATTGTGACCGACTCTGCCGTAAGACGACTGCTCTTCGATGCTGGCGATGATATCGACGACTTGATGCTGCTTTGCAATGCCGACATCACCTCTAAAAACGAAGCAAAGGTGAAGCGCTTCAAAGAGAATTATTTGCTCGTGAAACAAAAATTGGTCGACATTGAGGAAAAAGACCGATTGCGCAATTTCCAACCACCTATCGACGGCAAAGAAATTATGGAAATTTTCGGGCTTGAGCCATCTCGGTCGGTGGGATTGATTAAAGATGCCATCAAAGATGCCATACTTGATGGCGAGATACAAAACGAACGAGAGGAAGCCTACACTTTCATGCTTAATAAAGCAGAAGAATTAGGAATAAAGCCGATTAAATAGACAAAATTTGTCGACTTTGGACAATTGATTTTTAATAGCAATAACAATATAAAACAAAAAAATATACTGTGCCAATTAATGTAGAAGATATGGCTGGAACGTTCGAGTATTTTCTCGAAATTGCAGCAACACTATTCTATGCAATCAGCGGTGTACGCCTGGCTGCTGTCAAGAAGTTTGACTGGTTTGGTGCCTACACTATCGGATTTATCACTGCCATTGGCGGTGGTACCATGCGTGACGTGTTCCTGAAATGCAACCCATTTTGGATGCTTGACCCCTGGTATTGCATTGCCACCTTTGTGGGATTCATTCTTGTGATAGCCATGAAGAAGAAATTGGTGAAAATAGAAGGCACATTTTATATTTTCGACGCAATCGGACTCGGGCTGTTTGTGGACGTTGGTATCTACAAAACTCTGATGCTTGGTTTTCCTATGTGGGTGGCCATTATCATGGGCACCATCACAGGCGCAATGGGTGGTGTAATCCGTGATATATTCATCAATGAAGAGCCACTCGTGTTCAGAAAAGAAATTTATGCCACCGCATGCATTGGAGGCGGCATCATATATTGGTTAGTCGGTTTGATTGGGGGCGATAGCGTTGCTCAACTCCTCACTTGTGCTGCATTTATCATCATCTTGCGCTTCTATGCAGTTAAGCACAACCTTTCCTTCCCTATTCTCCGCGACGACGAATAGCCTCACAAATTGATATGAAAGTTAATAAAGCAGAAAGCAAGAAAACAGCAATTCAATTGCTCAAATACGGTGTAATCGGTGCAAGCAACACCATGATTACTGCTATTTCATTCTATGTGCTCAACTCACTGCTCAACGTTGCATACGTGCCCGCCAATGCCGCAGGCTATGTGCTCGGCGTTATCAACAGTTTCATCTGGAATCGCAACTGGGTGTTTAAAACAAAACAGAACCTCAAACGAGAGGCTCTGCTGTTTGTGGTTGGTTTCTTTATATGCTATGGCCTACAAATGGCCGTAAGTGCAGTGTTGCTTGAGGGTTTTGATATGAAGCATTACACACTCGACTGGATTCCAAAAGCTGGACAGAATATTGTGATGCTCATCTCTATGGTGGTTTACACTATATCTAACTACATCTACAACCGCACAGTCACCTTCAAGGTGAAAGAATCAGAAAAATAGGCGATTAAGATAGCGCTATCATTTCTTCCTGTGCGTTGGTGATACATTCAAGGTAATCGGCACGCACAATGTAGGTGTTCTCAATACCCACTGCACCAACACCAGGAATCACAAATTTTGGCTCTATTGCCACCACTTGCCCTTCTTCAAGGATATCTCTACTTCGAGGCGCCAACACTGGTGCCTCATTGATTTCAATGCCCAAGCCATGACCTACAAAACCAGCTTTCTGTGCATGCCCCATGAAATAGTCGGAAAGTGCAGCCTCTTCCACCATACGGACAGCTTCATCATATAAATGTTTTGCGGGAGTTCCAGCACCAAATTCAGCCAATCGATGATTGATAGAAACCGACAAATTGTGAGCTTTCAAGGCAAGTTCTGACACCTCTCCAATTCTATAGCACCTCGTCATGTCGGTCATATAGCCATTAAAATTGCCGCAAGCATCTACCATCACAGTCTTTCCTGAAGTGATTTCCTCACCACTTGCGCCCACTGGTAACGAAGCATCGACACCGGAGCCACCCATTGCAAAATCATAGGGTGTGGGAGAATCGGCATTTTCTCCAACAAGAATGTTACCCATAAACAATTCCATAGAATTTCCTTGAACGCGGAATATGCCAAGACAGCCCTCCAAGCGAAGCAGACGCTCGATTTCTATCTGAAGTTGCACATCGGTCATGCCTGTGTGATAGACCGCTGGAATGCGGCTATATGCAGCTTCGTGATGAATGCCACAGTCCTTAAGTAGACGCTGTTCAAAATCTGATTTCACGCTTCGTAGGCTTCTCATCATGATACTTGCATCTACAATATCTGCATCAGGGAAGACTTGCGAGAGACGATTATATTCAGCCACAGTGAGCACGTCGGTTTTCAATGCCAACGTTTTTGGGAGCGTTTCAATCAAGGCTGGTATCATCTCTGGCTTTCTGATATAATGCACATTTGCTTCTCCTTCAAAACCTATAGGACGGCGTACACAATAATAAACATTGCCTTCTGCGGTGATATAAGTGAAGCCGGCAAACACGCGACCACTGGTATAATACAAACTCACGTTATCAGAAAGAAGCACAGCGTCAATACCGTTTTGCCTCAATTGTGCAGAAATATTAGCCACTCGGACTTTGATTTCATTTTCCCATCCTTGGGGTATGAAGGAAATATTATTCATTGTTAGCAGAAATTACATGTTTAACGAAATCTGAAAAAGAAGAATATTCAAAATCAGCATCAGTGCAGTCGCCAAAACCATAGGTCATATACACGAATGGAACGCCAGCCTTGTGCGATTGGTTGCAGTCGGACTGGGTATCACCCACATAGATGGCCGATTTCACACCGTTACGCTCCATGAGCAACTTGATGTTTTCACACTTAGGCACAGGATTCATCCCCCACGACAAATAATCGGTGAAAAACGACTCTGTAGCAGTGTAGCGCATAAAGTTTTTCAATCCCTTACCACTGCAATTACTTTGAAGCATTAAGGTGAAGTGCTTGCTCAGCTCTTGCAAACCATCGTGAACACCGTCAAAGAGTTCGCCACCGAGCGAAGGCATCAATTCGTCCTCTATCTCCTCCAGACGCTTTAAAAACAGCTTCTGGTCGAGATTGTCAGGCGTTTCGATAATGCCCTGCTCAAATATCTCATCGATGGAAAACCCCATATAACGCAACAGGTCGGAAGCTTCGATGTGCCCTTTTATTCCGAATTCGTCCATACAGACATTCCAGATATGGGCATACGACTTGAGGGCATTCCATAAGGTGCCATCCATATCAAAAATGATGGCATCCACTTGCTTCAGAATAGAATGTGATTTCATTTTTTGTGGGGTGTAATAGTGATTCCCAAATTATGAATACCTATAAGGTTTTTACAGCTTTTCATTGCAGGCCAAACAACCACTTTCTTAACGTCTGCAGGCCTGATGTCGGACACCACCAATTGACTACGTTGGTAATAATCGCCAAAGCCGCCCCCCTTAAAATTGCCATATTCATCAGAAATAGCAAAATTCAGAATCTTTCTATCGACCTTACCTTTTTCCGAAATAAAATCAAGCACAAGATTCAAATTACCATAGGGATACGATGACGAATGACGGACAGAGAAGGTGATGTCGTAGCTGGCAGATGAATCGCCATATTCAGTAGTGAATGAAATGGGTGTATTTTCCATCCAGCCTTCATCTGGCAGGTCACAAAAGTAGGAATATGAAGTATGCTTGGGCGCACAAGCGCCTAAGCATACTAACGATATCATAAGGAGTAAAGCGTAACTCCAGTTCTTACTTTTCTGAATTGTTTTGTGCAGATGCATTATTGTCTTTACGGCTGTTGTCACCACCACGGTGATCGCGGCCACCGCCTTGACGACGATGTGGGCGCTGTCGACCTTGGTGACGTTGTTCGTTACGACCTTGTGGCTGATGCTCAACATTTTGCTGAACATCATTTCCTTCACCTTGACGGGGTTGACGATGGCGACCACGCTGCTGACGTTGCTCGCGAGGTTTCTCAGTGCGCTCTTGCTTTTCATTTGCAAGACGCTGTTCGTGAGATTCCTTTTCTCTATTGCCACCCTTACCACCTTTACTCTTTTTCTTTTTCTTTTTATCGAAGCGGCTGATACTATCCTGACCAAGCAAGTCGCCAAACGCCTTAATTTCTGGTTTCTTGCCATCGGTGCGTTCAAGTTTTTCTGGCTTCTCGCCTTGCCTATTCATTTCAATCACTTCATACACACGGTCGGCACTGATAGTTACCAAATTGGCAGGAATGCGCTTGTCGGTTGAATATGTGATTTGCTTTTTGAAAATATCAGTCTTAAAGTGATAGTAAGTATTGTCTTTGGTTTCAAGAGCGATGTCGCGTGAAGGCAATTGCTTTGTTGCCTCAACATAACCATCCACTTCAAAGTTGATACAGCACTTGAGCTTAGCACATTGTCCAGCCAACTTTTGTGGATTAAGCGAAATATCCTGATAGCGAGCAGCGCTGGTAGCAACCGACACAAAGTTTGACATCCAAGTTGCACAGCACAGTGGACGGCCACAAGGACCAATACCACCGATGCGACCGGCTTCTTGGCGAGCACCAATCTGCTTCATCTCCACGCGAATCTTGAACACATCAGCCAATACCTTAATCAACTGACGGAAATCGACACGTTCGTCGGCAATGTAATAGAAAATAGCCTTATTGCCATCTCCTTGATACTCCACATCACCAATCTTCATTTTCAGTTTCAAATCGGCGGCAATCTGGCGTGAACGAATCATCGTGTCCACCTCTTTTGCCTTTGCCTGTTCGAAACGATCGAGGTCCGACGCCTTCGCTTTGCGGAAAACACGCAAAATCTCGACGCCTGGCTTCAGGTTAGCCTTCTTCATTTGAAGCTTCACCAGTCGGCCCATCATCGACACACGGCCTATGTCGTGGCCAGGGTTAGCCTCAACAGCAACCATATCACCCACTTCAAGAGCCAAATGTGCACTATTGCGATAGAATCCTTTGCGAGTGTTTTTGAACTGCACCTCCACGATTTCAAAATCGTTGCCGGGAATATCACCCAGCCAGTTGGTGCAATCCAAATTGCTTCGCTTGGCACAGTCGCACCCACACTTATTACATGTGAGACACTCCTGCCCTCTGGATTCTTTCTTGTAATCTTTATCGTTGCTCATCATGAGGCACGATTATTTAGCGTAGCTCACAGCACGGGTTTCACGAATCACAGTGATACGCACTTGTCCAGGATATGTGAGTTCGTCTTGAATCTTTTGTGCGATTTCACCACTGAGCTTTTCGGTTTCTGCATCAGAAATCTTGTCAGCACCAACGATAACACGCAATTCGCGACCAGCTTGAATAGCATAAGTCTTCACAACGCCAGGGTAAGAAAGCGCGAGGCGTTCAAGGTCGTTAAGACGCTTGATATAAGCCTCTACCACTTCGCGGCGAGCGCCAGGACGAGCGCCAGAGATAGCATCACACACTTGTACGATAGGAGCATACATGCTGAGAGCCTCTTCTTCGTCGTGGTGAGCGGCAATTGCATTGCAGATATCTGGTTTTTCTTTGAATTTTTCAGCCAATTTACCGATATCGTGGAGAAGACCAGCACGGCGTGCTTTCTTAGGATTCAAGCCCAATTCACTTGCCATGATAGCACAGAGATTTGCGGTTTCACGAGAGTGTTGGAGCAAGTTCTGACCATAGCTTGAACGATATTTCATCTTACCAATCAGGCGAATCATTTCAGGATGCAAGCCATGGATACCCAAGTCAATTGAAGTGCGCTTACCGGTTTCAACAATTTCTTCTTCCACTTGCTTGCGAACTTTTGCAACCACTTCTTCGATACGAGCTGGGTGAATACGACCGTCGGCCACGAGTTGGTGAAGAGCCAAACGAGCAATTTCACGACGAACAGGGTCGAAACCAGAAAGCACGATTGCTTCTGGAGTATCATCAACGATGATTTCCACTCCGGTTGCAGCTTCGAGAGCACGGATATTACGACCCTCACGACCAATGATGCGGCCCTTGATGTCATCGTTATCAATATGGAACACAGTTACAGCATTTTCAATTGCAGTTTCGGTAGCCACGCGTTGGATAGTTTCAACGATAATTCGTTTTGCTTCCTTGTTGGCTGTCATCTTTGCATCATCCATAATGTCGTTGATGTAAGACGCTGCTGCAGTTTTTGCTTCATCCTTCAGCGATTCCACAAGTTTCTCCTTAGCTTCTTCAGCAGAAAGACCGCTCACGCGTTCAAGAGTGTCGCGAACACTCATTTCCATGCGATCGAGTTCTTTCTTTCTGTCGTCAAGCACTTCACTCTTGTTTTCGAGAGTAGCTTTCAACTTGTCGTTTTCTGCTTGTTGTCTATCGTTTTCAGCCTTTTTGCGTTGCACATCAGCCTGTTGTTGCTTCACCTGAATCTCATGTTGTTTCAGTTTTGCTTCTTCAGCCTGAACTTTAGAGAGGCGTTGGTTAGCTTGCTTTTCTGCATCGCTTTTGATAGAAAGGCCTTCTTCTTTACCTTTAATTACTTCGTTGTTCTTTAATACTTCTGCTTCAAGCTTAGCCTTTTCAATGATGGTGTTGGCTTGAGATTTCGCATTCTTGCGAGTCACGGCGAGTGTTACGAGCGCACCAACAACGAGCGCTACAATCACCGCGATAGTCAATACTATGTAATCCATAACGGAATGAATAAAAAATTAAAATATATATTAATAAAAAAGCACCCTCATCAAGAATCGCGACAGAGGCAAAAGCCACCATGCCGGTTACTTGTAGAGAAGTGCAGGAACCTTATAAACAAATTTTGATGTGAAACACTGGCTACTATAGCCTTAGTATCACTTTATACTTTTATGACGATTTCGTCGAGTTCTTTTTCGAAATCGGCCAAAAATTCGTTAGTCGCTTTATTGTCGCGATATGCCAAAGAATAGAGGCGAGCGAACTGGAATGCCACCTTTGCCATCACCTCATGTGAAGAGTCGGTCCCCTTGAATCGAGCCATCCACTTGTTCCAAAGTGTATTCACAAGTTTCTCCGACTCTCTGTAGAGGGCTTCATCATCAGCTGGAATGCTCATAGCAAAAGGCTTGACATCAGCGATACGAATATTAATATTTTGTTTTTTATCAGTAGTTGGCATAGCATCATTCATTTAGTTGAGAGATGCATTTGTCGATATCCCGCACTAAGGAGGAAATCATTTTCTTAGCTTCTGCAGTTTTCTCGCTATTGGGCACAAAATTTCTTGCCAAAGTGAGATATTGATTATCGGTTGACAGCCTCTCATTTTCCTTTTTCAAGGCATCCACTTCATTTTGAAGCTCGGCGACAACCTGCTCAAGACGCTCTTTTTCAGCATTAAGCACATGGTATTTATCAACCAAAACTTTACTTTTGGTGACAATCCGCGCAAGAGTT
>JAKSMA010000220.1 GCA_024400895.1 Muribaculaceae bacterium
GAATACGCTCCATCCTGTGGCGGATTTGTAGCTGTTGATTTTTCCGCTTGCCACGTGCAGCGTCTTGTGCTGTGTGGTGCTGAAATAGTCGTTGGGCAATGTTGCTGGTGTGGCCACATTCACGTAGAGGTCGGCGAGGCTTGAGCAGTTGTGGAATGCATATGTGCCCCAATTGGTGCAGGTGGCTGGAGCGGCAACATGCTTCAGGCCAGAACAGCCGGTGAACGCATAATTGCCGATTGTGGTAACGCCATAAGGAATGTCGACGCGTGTCAAATTTGTGCAATTGTCGAAAGCGTAGGCACCGATACTTTTCACATTCTTGCTGAAATACATATTAGCATACATGGATTCTGGGCAGCGCAATAGGGTGGTGCCGTCGGCATTGTATAGGCATTGGTAATGGCTTGAATATTTGGTGTTTCCAGCAGCAACTAAGATTGCATAGAGTTGCTTACAGCGGTCAACGAAATAAGCGCTGCAGCTGGTCACTGTTTTTGGGAGCGTGATGGTGGTGAGTGCATCAAAAGCGAATGCCGACGATTTGATGGTGGTGAGACCTTCGTTGAGCGTGGCTGTGCTCAATGCTGTACAGCCGTAGAACGAGCGTACGCCGATTGTAGCGAGGCTCGGGGCTGTGGTTAAGTCGATTCCTTTCAGGTCGGTGAGATTGATGCATGCACTGTCGGCCACCGATGTGAGTGTGTAGAGATAGCCGTCCACGCCATTATAGTTGTATGGCTTGAATATCTTATCTGAGCCTAACATTGAGGTTTGAATACCAACAAGTGCCACTTCGCCTCTTACTCCTTTACCGGGATGCTTTGTCACCACGAGCATTGCGCCATCGGAGGTGGACAAGTCGTAGGCGTACGACGACTTCTTCACTGTAGTGAACTTGCTGAACGCAGTCACCGCCTTCGCGTATTGCGCAGAGTTGGGGTCGGTCTTCGTGGTGAAGAGCGTCATGTTGCTGTTGCTTGGGAAAGCCGATGCGGAGTAGAGGTATCCTCTTGGGTCAGCCTTGGCAAAATACACCTCGAAAAGTTTTGAACAGCCATAAAAGGCATTCGCCTCGATGCTCAGACAAGTGCTTGGAATGCGCAACATTTTCAGGTTGGTACAGCCTTGGAAGGCTGAAGCGCAGATGCCCCACAGGCCATAGTTGATACTAACAGTGTTGATGTTGGTGCAGCCTGAGAATGCCGACTTGGCAATGTCGAACACTTCATATTCCTTGCTGTCGATATAAATGATAGAAGGGATAAAGAGGGAAAGGTTTGTAGCCGCCTTTCCGCTTGCGCTAAGGCCGGAAACCGTCACGCGTCCATAGGCGTCGGAAGTAGGCATTGTCGTCACCGTGTACGACACATTTCCTTTCTCCACTTTATCGCCCACAGCTGCAGAGACTACCAAAGCAGTCAATGCGAGTGATAGGGTTAAGAAGATTTTTTTCATAAATATAGTGTTTTGGTTTTTGTTATTACACGTTTGTTTGGGAAAACCGCAGATTCTAACTCCATAAATTTCACCAATTTATGCAAAGGTAGTAAATTGAAAAAATTACCCTCTCCATTTTAAGTTAAATAATGTTAATTTTCTTATTCCAAAAGAGGCTGTAGCCCCCTCCGAGAGCCCTGGAAATTCCCGGAGAGCTCGGAGATTCCGAGGATTCCGGAAAATAAAGAGAAATCAAAAAAGCCGCCTCCCGAACTACCAGGAGGCGGCCAATATTCTAAAATCAAATTTCTAATCCTGCCCCCTTCCCTTTAGGGGAGGGCTGGGGTGAGGCTTTTTCGCTATCCGAGAATAATGTTGATGAGTGCTGTAGCGTCGCTCACATTCACCACACCATCGGCATTGATATCGCACACACTGTCGCTGTAGTCGCCAATACCGAGAATCTTGTTGATGAGTGCGGTGACATCGCTCACATTCACCACGCCGTCGGCATTGATATCCCCCAACAGCGGTGCAGCCACATAGTTGAAGAGGCGCACGGGCGAATAATCGGTGTAATTCACTGTAGTTGAGCCCGCAGTGCCATACGCGTAACGCGCGCGTACATAATACGACTTGCCATCGGCTGGCTTGCCTGTGCCTGTCATTTCTGCAAGAGGCACAGTGGCAAACACGCCCTCGTCAAGTGTTGCCTTCCACGATGTGCGAGTTGGGAACGAATTTGTTGTACTCATTTCCACACGAAGCGATTGAGCACCTTCCTCTGGCACGAAACTGATAGTCTGATTGCCGTGAAGCGTCATGCCTTCTTCCGCAGGATTCACGAATACAGGAGCAGATGGCACCACATTTTTGGTGGTGAACGATGCCACTTCACTTTGGTCGACAGCGTCGCCGAGATGGGCCACCACCTGTGCATAGTAGGTGGTACCGCCCGCCAACTTGAATTTTGGAATTCGGTGGCTCGCTTCAGTAGTCTCTGCCACATATTCAGGTGTGGCCATCGATGGCTTCGACGAAATGTTGAGTGTGTACGCTGTGCCATCGGCAGCCTTGCTCCATGTGAATTCTGGAGTGAGTTCTACATCTGTCGCCGAATTTGCAGGTGTCTTGATAACCATTTTTTCGCAAGTGAATGAACTCACATCGCTGGTGACACTCGACAGATTCAAACCGCGCGAGCTCACACGCCAATAGTAGGTGCCCGGTGTCAAGCCGGGAATGGAAGTGATTGCCACTGCAGTATCCCCTACTTCCACATAAGCCACAGCATGCTGACATTCGGCGTCGCTAAACACTTCCACAGCGTGAAGGGTGCCATTGGTGCGCCAAGCGAGATTTGAAAGCATTGGCACTGTGGCGCCATTGGCAGGAGATATGATGATGGGCTTATCGGCTGGACGAGATTCGCTACCTGCCAAAACAGGAGCAAACTCGTTTTCCCAACGGTCGAGAATGGTGACTGCGAAACGATAACCTTGGGCATAATCAGCCTTGATTTCATAACTGTTTGGATAAGTGAATCCTAACAGATACTGCGCCTGACAACGGAAATCGGCATCGGCCACGCCATCGGGGATGGCATAGATGGCATAACGCACATTGTCCACTGCATCCCACTTGAGTTCGTTGCCTTCGCGGCGGCAGTTGGTCACGGTGCCATACTGCTTTTCTGGAGCAATCCACTGGGTGCTGGGGCACAAAGCCGGAGTGGTGAACACTTGCTGTTTGAGCCAGCGACGCAAGCCCCAAGTTTTGCCGTCGATGGTGCCGTTGTTGTTTCGCCAAGTGCTGTATTTGAAGTATACCATACCCAAGTTGCCTGCATCACGCATGATGCCCACCTGGTTGGAGAATTCCTTCAAATCCCATCCATCCTTGCCAAAACTTGAGCACGACTGACTGATGTAGACGTGGCGATTGAATTTCTTTCCAATCTTGCCCCACCATCCTGTCACTTCATCGAAGTTGCCAGCAGTGTTCCAGTACACCTGTGGCGAAATGAAATCGATAGTACCTCGGGTAACCCACGCCATTGGGTCGCTGTAGATTTGGTTATACTGCCAGTCGCTTGCCTTACAGTACTTTGACAACGGGTCGATGCCGTGACGG
>JAKSMA010000221.1 GCA_024400895.1 Muribaculaceae bacterium
CATTTAGACTCTGGCAGATTTCATGCAGGTGTTGGTGAGTGAACACTTTATAGACACTCATGTTGTTATTTCTCCAAGAGAAGTGTGTAGTTGCACCAGGCTTCTGTCCAGCACCGGTTGAGCCTGTGATTGCATTCACTGCTACATCGTGTGTAAGCAAACCGGCTTTAGCCAGAGGCAAAAGGCCTACTTGTACACATGTTGCGAAACAACCTGGGTTTGCCAAGTGGTTGCATTGCTGGATTTCTGCTTTGTGAATCTCCGGTAGTCCATATACATAATCGTGTGTTGGAGCTGCTATACGGAAATCCTGTGCCAAGTCAATGATTTTTACATTTTCTGGGATGGTGTGCTCTTTCAAGAAAGCCTCGCTCTTACCATGTCCAAAGCAGAAAAACACAACATCGACCTTGTCAAAAGGCATCTCCGAAGAAAAACGTAATTCGGTTTCTCCGTACAATCCTTCATGTACATCTGCAACCAAGTTACCAGCATTTGACTCACTGTTTGCAAAGACAATCTCAACTTCAGGGTGCCAAAGCAACAAGCGAATCAGCTCACCACCTGTGTAACCCGCTGCTCCAAGAATACCAACTCTAATCATGTGAATTATCTTTCTTCTTCTGGATGTGCCAAGTAATATGCTCTCAGTGGTGTTGCAGAAACCTTGATGAATCCCTTTGCATCCTCTGAAGTCCATGCCTTAGCAGTCTCTCCGTATTCGCCTAACTTGTTCTTCACTAAGTCGTTTGGAGAATCAACACCTACAGTCTGGAATCCTAATGGTCTCAGCTCCAAAGTTACGGTACCAGTAACATTACGCTGTGAAGAAGCCAACATTGCTTCGATATCTGGCATAACTGGCTCCAGATACTGGCTCTCATGTAAGAACATTCCGTACCAGTTAGAAACCTGGTCTTTCCAGTACTGCTGCCATTTTGACAATGTATATTTCTCCAGGAAACGGTGTGCGCCGATGATCAGCATAGGTGCTGCTGCCTCGAAGCCTACACGACCTTTAATACCAATGATAGTATCGCCCACATGGCAATCGCGGCCAATTGCATATGCTGCTCCAATCTTCTCTACTTCCTGAATGGCTTGGATCTTATCGGTGTAAGTCTTGCCATTTACGCTGCATAGTTCACCCTTCTCAAATCCTAATGTAAGTAATTCTGAACCCTCCTTAGTAGGGTGCTTAAGATAAGCGCTTTCTGGTAAACCCTGCTTGCTGTCCAGAATTTCTCCACCACAGATACTGGTTCCCCAGATACCAACGTTGTAGCTATATTTCAGTTTGGTGAAATCTGCAAAGAAACCATTGGCATTCAAGTAGTCAACTTCTTCCTGACGGCTCAAATTATAGTCGCGGGTCAAAGTGATAATCTCAACGCCTGGGCACATAACCATAAAGGTCATATCGAAGCGAATCTGGTCGTTACCTGCTCCAGTAGAACCATGAGCAATAGCACTTGCACCAATTTCCTTTGCATAGCGTGCAATGGCCAGTGCCTGGAAGATACGCTCAGAACTTACAGAGATAGGGTAGCAGTTATTACGCAGTACATTACCAAAAACCATATATTTCAAACTCTTGGTGTAGTACTCCTGGGTTACGTCAAGTGTTACATACTTTGTTGCACCCAGTTTATATGCGTTTTCTTCGTTAGTTTTCAATTGCTCCTCGCTGAAACCGCCAGTGTTTGCACAAGCTGCATATACTTCATATCCTTTCTCTTTTGCCAGGTACATTACGGTGTAGCTGGTGTCCAAGCCTCCGCTGAAGGCTACGACTACTTTCTTCTTTTCTCCCATTTTATCTATGTTGTTTTTGTTTTACCTTATTTATATTATACTAATCCTCTCAAGACAACGGTCTTCATGATTTTTTGGAACACTTCCAGTGAAGTTGGTTCACCTTGATGTTTTTCTGGATCGTAGAGCATTCCTGTGCAGATACAATACTTACGTCCGGTGCGTTCCAGTACATCGTGATTGCAACAACCTTCACATCCATGCCAGAAGGATTCATCATCGGTCAAATCGGCAAAGGTTACTGGGACATATCCCAATGCAGTGTTCATTTTCATAACCGCAGCGCCACTGGTGAGTGAGAAAATCTTAGCTTCTGGCCAACGGACACGTGCCAAGGTAAATGTGTGATCCTTGATTCGTTTTGCCACGCCCAAACCTTGGTAATCTGGGTGAACTATCAAACCTGAGGTAGTGACATAATGCTTGTTTCCCCAAGTCTCAATGTAGCTGAATCCGGCAAATTTGTTGCCATCAAGTGCGATGATGGCTTTTCCTTCCTTCATTTTTGTCGCTACATATTCATGAGTACGTTCTGCAATACCCGTACCTCTTTTCTTGGCAGCTTCTCGGATGGTATCCAAGATTTGATCCACATATACCTCATGTGAAGCATCTGCTACCAGGATTTCTATAGCTGAAGTCTCTTTATCCATGATCAAATTCCTGTTAATTGTGAATGTTAGGAATGACAATGCGTAGAGCCTGAACTACCTCGGAACGATTGGTGTTCTCGCGGATGACAATGAAAATAGTGTCATCGCCGGCAATTGTTCCGCAGACCTGGCTCATGTTCATATTGTCTATATCGTAAGCCAAGCGGCTAGCATAGCCTGGCTTGGTTTTGATGATGGCTATATTACCTGAGAATGTGATAGAGAGGAAACCATTGTCGCTCATCATTTCACTGATGTGGTTTACCTCCACGTTTCTCATATACATAGTATTATTTGGGAGTACGTAAACATAGTTTCCGTACAAAGTAGATGCTTTTGCCACCTTGAGCTGCTTCAAGTCACGGGAGAGTGTAGCCTGAGTCAGGTTGAATCCCTCTTTAGTGAGTTCTTGTAGCAGTTCATCTTGGTTGCTTATTTCCTTGTAGGAGATAATTGCCTTGATGGCTTCTAAGCGTCTGTTTTTATCTTTCATGATAGTTTCGTTATTACTTTTTCTTGTTGTGGGCTGCAAAATTAGTGAATATTTCAATATGATGTATATTTTTTCGCCATTTTATTCATAATAATTTGATTTTATGGGCAAAATTAGAAAAATATGCTATTATTTATGTATATTTATTCTTCTACGCGCTGTTTTGTATACAGTTTTGAATTGAAAGTGTTGTTAAGGAAAACAACTAAAAAAATGAAAGATGGGAACGCACACACTTTTTTAGTTTGATAAAATGATTCGAATTATAGGTTTTTTAACAAAAAAAGTAAGCATAAAATTAGGTTAATGTGGGGTATTTGCCTATCTTTGTAGTGCAAAAAGTTAGAACTCTCTTATACTATATCATAAAATTAAAAATAAACGCTACAATGTCAGTGCTTGTTGTTGTGAAACAATAGGCACTGTTTTTTTTGTGCTTTTTGGTGTAAATGGTATGCTTAAATGGAGTTTTTTTGTAATTTTGCCACAAAATACAAAAATAGGATAATCATGAAGACATTTACTAACGTAATGGATCTTTGCGATTTGAATGTTGCCCTTGCT
>JAKSMA010000222.1 GCA_024400895.1 Muribaculaceae bacterium
TAAATTCAAATTCGTAAATACAACGATTAGTTCGTGATTGCACACTGTATTTTGCAAAAGAAAACACGGTGTTTCCGTTTGTTCTGTGGTTTACATTTCTGATGTGTGGTCGATGCATTGCGTAATTTACGATTAAATCATTTACAATTACATTAAAAATACTGGTTAACATTTATTAGTAAAATATATAAGTGGGTAAAAACCAATAGATTAACTATATTATATTAAAGTATTGGTGAAATGAATAGTAGAGGTGGTTGTCTGCTTTTTGTGGTAGTATGTGTTAGGTGGTGTGTAAATAATTAATAACCAATATAATAACACTTAAAACATAAAGTAAATGATTAATATATGTTTCAGTATTGAGTTTTATAATCCTAAACAGCCTATTTGGTGAATTAAATCGCGCTTCTTCGTTGTTTAAGATACAATATCCGTAGTTTACAAAATTATTATTTAGATTTACGTCAATAAATTTGTATTTACAAATAATTGTTTATACATTTGCAAACTCAATTTTTTATAGATTTTTACTGTTTGTAACTATGGACATTGTTTCTCGCTTAAAATTCTTTTTAAGTCACAACGGAATTACGAATTCTACATTTGCTGATACATGCGACATCCCCCGTCCTACTCTATCGCAATTGCTCAATGGTCGTAATAAAAAAGTGAGTGATGAGCTGATTACAAAAATTCACACAGCTTATCCAGCACTTAATATAATGTGGTTGATGTTTGGTGATGGTGATATGTTTGTTCCAAATGCGAAATCCATACCCTCGCCTACCGCAGCTCAACCCTCTGAGAATTTAGAATTTTCTGCGGCTTCGGAGGTTGGCCACGATTCTCAATCGGGCACTATGACCTCTATTTCTTTCGGAGATGACGATGTTTCATATCCAGCAGCCGAACCAGCTCCAATGCCTGCAGCTGCTTTGTCGGCAGCTTTGCAAAGCATGGCAAAGAAAACGTCTAAACCGATGGTTGAAAAGGGGTCAAATGCGCCCGTTGGCCGTCGTGTCACTTCCATCATGGTATTCTATAGCGATAATAGTTTTGAGGAGTTTATTCCTCGTGGCTCACGCTAACAATTCCCTGTGTCCATAGGATATTGAATTGAGTAATCTTTTTTTACTGATATAATCGAAGAAATGGCCCATAAGCGATGATGCTCGTGGGCCATTTTATTTTGGTCTGGTGTGGATTATTCGTTAGATTTCAGCACCTCGTCTGTCAACGATGTCCTGCAGTCTACGGGGCAACAAATACTACCTTGAGTCCGTCTTCTGCCTTTTTTAGTGGTGCGGGCAGTTGTTCGTTGGCGGGATGCAGCCCTGCCGACATATGCGTGATATACACAGGCTGCCCTGCTGGTGGAGTGTAGCGTTTTGTTTCTTTTAGCACTTTAGCGGTTTGAGCCACAGTTGCTACGCTTGAGTGGGCGAATATTCTGAAATCATCCTCGTGCCCCACGCCCATTGTGGCTTCCATGATCAAGGCGGTTATTGGCTTGCCAGGCTTGTGCTTGTCAATACCAGCAAAGCGTGCTGCCACGCCTGGTATGCCACTTGTGTCGGTTGCGTACAGCAACCTAACGCCGCCTTTCTCGATGAGATAAATGAGCGACTGTTCAAATGTGTAGTTTGTAGGGTGGTTGGCTGGAAGCGCTGTAATGGTAATATCGCCTATTTTCACCGATGAGCATGTGGCAATCGGTATGATAGTGGGCATAGGCAAACTGCTCTCCTTTGCAGCCTTTTGAAACGCTTGCGAAGCGATGTCGTACCAGGTGTTGCTCAAATAAATGGTCTTTATTCCCATTTTAAGGGCCGTGGCTGGCTCGAAATGGTCGCTGTGGGAGTGAGTGTAGAAGATAGTGTCGGGACGCTCAGACGGCACCATATCGAGCACAGTTTCCGTTAAGTCGATAAAAAACTTGCCGTCGACAATGATGCTGCTTCTTCGGCGATAGTTAGGAGCGTCTTTGCTCATATTTTTCCCTGCCGCACCAGTTCCTAAGAAATGAATGGTGAGGCCATTGGCTGCGGCTGTGTTTTCTGCCACAGTCGATGCCCACGACTTGCTTGTAGCGGCTGCTATTCCGCCAAGTGCTGCCATTCCAAGAAATTTTCTTCTATTCACGCTTCCTTGTTTTTTACACTTCCATTGCGCCAATCAGTTCGCGTACGCTCTCCATATTGTGGCGTTTGAGATAGTCCTCTATGTAGTCGATGGCCTTTACGGTCACTTGTGGGTCCACGAAGTTGGCAGTCCCAATTTCCACTGCTGTTGCACCAGCAAGGAGGAATTCGATGGCGTCGCGTCCGTTCATAATGCCGCCAAGGCCCACTACAGGCACATTCACGGCTTTTGCCACTTGCCATACCATTCTCACGGCAATTGGTCGGATGCATGGACCCGACAGACCGCCAGTGATGGTAGAAAGCATAGGGCGGCGTTTTTCCACATCGATGGCCATGCCGAGGAATGTGTTGGTGAGTGAAACGGCATCGGCGCCTGCTGCTTCAACTGCACGAGCGATTTCTGTGACATCGGTCACATTTGGAGTGAGTTTCACTATCATGGTGCCGTCGTAGGCTTTGCGTACGGCGCTTGTCACGCTTTCTGCGCCAGTGCATGTGGTGCCAAATCCCATACCGCCTTGCTTCACATTAGGGCAGGAGATGTTGATTTCCACCGCAGCCACTTTGTCGAGCGGGTTGAGCTTTTCGCAAACGGCCACATAGTCGTCTACGCTTGAACCGCTCACATTCACTATCACTCGCGTGTCAAGGTCTTTGATGCGAGGATAGATGTTCTCAATAAAGTAGTCAACGCCTTTGTTTTGCAGCCCTACGGCGTTAAGCATACCGCTTGGTGTTTCGGCCATACGGGGATATGGATTGCCTTCGCGATGGTGAAGGGTAGTACCTTTCACGATAATGCCCCCAAGGCGGTTCAAATCGATAAAATCGGCGAATTCTACGCCATATCCAAAGGTTCCCGATGCAGTCATAATCGGGTTTTTCAACTTCAGTTTTCCTATTTCTACGCTTAAATCTACCATTTCAATCGATTGATATTAAATACTGGACCTTCTTTACATACACACACATGGCCATTGTCGGCGGTGTCTTCTACGCAGCATAAGCATGCGCCAAGGCCGCAAGCCATCATGTTTTCAAGCGACACTTCGCAGTCGATACCTTTGCTTTTGGCAATGTTTGCCACAGCCTTCATCATTGGTAGAGGACCGCAGCAAGCAATGTGGTCGACAGTTGAGTTGAGCACTGAATGTTGGGTTACGAATCCTTGTTCGCCCTCAGAACCGTCTTCTGTCGAAACAAACACATCGCCCCAGCGCTTGAATTCATCGAGGAGCAGCAAATCGCTGGCAGAGCGTGCGCCGAGGAGAAATCTCACTTTTTTGCCAAGTTTGTTGAGCACTTTTCCCAACTGTAGCAAAGGTGCAACGCCCACACCGCCGC